>CAYLSF010000137.1:0-10548 GCA_964385675.1 uncultured Saprospiraceae bacterium | reverse complement strand
CTCAAAATCATTGTATTCATGAATCATTTAAAGACAACGTTCAAAGGCTAATCTATTTTTTTATGATTAGTATTACCTTATTTTCTTGCGAGAAAGATGAATTTGCCTTTTCGGAGTTTAATTCTTTTAGTGAACCTTCAACCGTGACGCTTTCCAAAGACATTCCTTTTACCATTGAAAATATGCAGCAGGCTTATGATAATCTCATGGAGAATGCTACGGCGGCTAGTTTGACTAACTCAAATGGTACGGTTGCTAAAAATGGAGGAGTGACAATTCAAGCCTCACATTATTATTATCAGTTTATGCCTACAGATAGTCTAGAGTATGATCAACTTAATCAAGATACAACTTTAGCTATCTCTGAAACGCCTTTAGGTTTAAATGTCTCCATTGATATGGATAGCTTGTATGCCGCTTTGGATACGGCTACACAATATCCCATAGTTTATTCTGTATTTCCTGTAGGGTATGCTTTTCCTTCCAATATTTCATCGGTTAAGTTAGGCGAGTTTTATTTTCCGCCTGAAGATTCTACCTCAAATATTAAAAGTGGTGGAAGTGATAAATTAGGGATGGATGATATTTCCAAAGACTTACAAGCACAACATGGTGGACGTATTTTTGAGTTATTAGAGTTGGAAGCCTTAAAACTAACGAATAATCTACATCAAGAGGAACTAGATCGATTACAATTTATCGATCCGAGTGATGAGACCGTAACCTTATCATATAAAGAAGTAGAAAGTCAAGGATATGATATAGCAGATTTGACCATTGATTATAGTAGATATGGTGTAGAGAAGTTCTGGGGGAGCAAGTGGACACCTAGTGGTAGAATTCAATTTGAAGAAGATGTCTTAGCACAGGGACCCTATAGTTTTCAAAAAGTATATGAAGGAATACCTGGAGCAGAAGTAAGAGTTCGAAAATGGGGATTTTTAATTATAAAAAGAGGGTGGACGAATAATCAAGGATATTTTACCATGGGAAAGATTAGAACCTCCAATGTTAAATATTCCGTTAGATTTGTTAACTATTACTTCGATATAAAAGCTGGTCATCTTTGGATTAGTGCAAAATATAGGGATCCCGGAAATCGTCATAAGCAACCATGGAATGTTAAATTTTTAAGTGGTACAACAAGGCATTTTCATGCTATGATACAAAATGCAGCTTATGATTATTACTATCATGTTGTTCCAACGTATAATATAACTCGACCTGGGATAGTCAATATTTGTGGAAAATATAGTGCCTGTATAAGTTCGCAAGCTAGAGCTTTCAAATATACTAATTTAGTAGGAATGTCAGATATACGCATATCAAGAAAGCAAGGAAATTGTGCTTATAGAGGAAGTGATGGAGTTTATGCTACGGTCATTCATGAGCTAACACATATAGGACATTATGCAATGGATGGCGGAATATGGTCAACAGGATATTTTATTCCATTTGATAAGACGGCAGATGTGTTAAGAGAAAGCTGGGCAGAAGGAGTTGAAACTATTGTGACCAATGATAGATATGCTTCCATCGCACCAGGCTATTTTGATGCAGGTAATGATAATATTGGCTGGAATCATTGGAGACAAAAGAGAACTGTAGGTCAGATGAGTGAATATACTCCTGTTGTTATTGATTTAGTTGATGATTTAAATCAAAATGTTGTGAATGGATCTATTTATCCAGTAGATCGTGTTGATGGATATAATTTAAATCAAATTGAAAATGCTTTAGATAACTGTAGAACAATTACGTGTTGGGAGAATAATTTAAAGAATACTTATTTTAATTCAACTGAACAACACTTAACTGAGTTGTTTGATTATGTTAGGGCTGTAAGAGATAACTTATAACTATGAAAAAAATTATTTATTTTATTATCCTTTTGTTTAGTCTTTTATCTGCTACATGTAGTAGAGAGCCTGACATTTTCCAATATAGTGTTAGCATAAAGAACCTTTCGAATCATGAATTAACGGTAGAAGGTTATTCTAATGCTAATAATCATCAGACATTGATATTTGCTAATACATTAAATTACAATGAAAATTCTAGTAGTTGTGAATATTGGCAAGAGTTCTATACTGGATTTCCCCCAGAATGTGTTGATTCTATTGTTTTTAAGCTTCCTAATGGAAAGGGGTATATTAGTCGTTCTGTAAGATCTATGGGAATGAAGAGTTTTCCTAATAAAGATCCTTTTTGGCCTGATCATGAACTCGTAGGTAATAATACTTATGAATTTATAGTAACCGAGGAAGATTACAATAATGCTTTTGATATAGATTAAGTGTGAAGTATTAGGTCATAAGTATAAAGTATGCAAGGGAGGGTTTATTGAGTTAAATCCTCCTTTGTTAGTTTATAAAAGTGTTGTGATTTTCAGTTGATTTAAAATTGAAATTTTTATTTAAAACGTGTAAATTTAACATCCAAAGTAATCTGCTGAAAGATTATAAATTGCTAACCAATAATTACTAAAAATGGACTCAGTCAACGTTTACACCTTTATCACGCCGTTTGTATTGATTTTATTAATACTGGAAATCATCTATTCCGTTAAAGGAAAAAAGGATTTATACAACTTTCAAGATACCGTTACCAATTTAGGGACAGGTATTGGTAACCAATGTGTTAACTTAGCTGTTGCCTTTTTTGTATTTAAATGGTATGGGTGGATTTATGAGCAAATTCCATGGAAAATTGAAATTACTTGGTATAGTTTAATCGCCTTGCTTCTGCTACAAGATTTTATTTTTTATTGGTTTCACCGTCTAGGACACACCATTAATATTTTTTGGGCTGCCCACATGCCACACCATTCTTCAGAGGAGTTAAATTTATCGGTAGGAATTCGAGCGAGTTTTACACAGCGATTATTCCAATTTTTATTTTTTGATTGGATGTTGGTGGTGATTGGTTTTTCGCCAGAATGGGTTTATGCCATGGCGGCGATTCATTTAGCTTTGGCGTATTGGCACCATACACAGGTGATAAAAAGCTTGGGGTGGTTTGAAAAGTATTTTGTAACGCCTTCGCATCACCGAGTGCATCACGGGGTGAACCCTCAATATATTGATAAAAACTTTTCAGAGTTTTTGATTATTTGGGATAAAATGTTTGGCACATTTGAGCCAGAAGATGAGGAAATTTGTTATGGATTGACGCACCCGCCTCGCACTTGGGATCCGATTTATATCAATATTCAATATTGGAAACAATTGTGGGATGATGCAGTCGCTACGCCGTATTGGTGGGATAAAATCCGATTGTGGTTTATGCCATTAGGCTGGCGACCTAGAGGCATTAAGGTAGAACCTTCTGATAAAAGAATTGGCTATACCAAAGCGGAACAAACAAAATATACAAGCCTACAATTTAAAAACCTGACGTGGTATTTAATTGGTCATTTGATATTAGGAAATATCTATTTAGCTGTTGTGATTAATTTAGGTTTACCATTTACCGGATTAGACCGATTTATTTTATCCGCAGGTATATTCTTAATGATTATCGCTTGGGGCGGACTCTTACAAGCCAGAAAATGGAGTACATGGCTCGAAATTGTCCGATTACTCTACATGGCAGCTACCATGATTATGATTGCCGATATGAGAGGTATTGCACATTGGACGGATTGGTCAACCATTTTGATTTGTGCCATCACAGGAGCCAGTATTTTATACTTTTCTTTCGTTGTCCGTAAAAATGAATTTGAAGGGCAGGAGATGGTTCTTGCATAAGTAAGGTCGAATTCATTCGACCATTAGTAATATAGTCGAATTCATTCGACTTTACAAAATTAAAAACAGGTCACAACTTTGTTGTGACCCGTTTTATTAAGTCTATTCGGAAAACCGTTCACCGTTCACCGTCAAGCGAAGTGCCGATAGCTATCGGCATCCACCGTTTTTACTTCAACTTCGATAAATTGGCTACGAAACCATCAAGTCCTTTGTCACGAACTTTTTCTAGCATCTTTTTAGCTTCTGAAATTTCGACATACTGACCAATGATGACTTTATAAACAGTACGACCGCCTAACTCGTTGATATTAACAATAATAGGTTGTTGACCGAAGATGTTTTGTAATTTTTCAACTTGCAATAAAACATTACCATATTGAGCAAATACCCCAATTTGTACCCCATATCCCATAGAAGGTTGACGAGAAACACTAAATCGGAATAACCCTTCACCTGATGTAGCAGAACCTGGTTGAGGAACATTTGGATTATAATTGGCATCCTTACGGCGAATCGCTTCGGCTACGGCTTTATCTGCATTCACCCGACCAAAACCATAACGACGAGAGTGTCCATTGACATACTCGGTTGGATGTCCAATTTTATCTGCGGTTTGAATTAAAATTTCTTTTACCTCTCTTGCG
This sequence comes from uncultured Saprospiraceae bacterium, assembly GCA_964385675.1. Taxonomy (GTDB): domain Bacteria; phylum Bacteroidota; class Bacteroidia; order Chitinophagales; family Saprospiraceae; genus CAYLSF01. Next base: position 6,152 of record CAYLSF010000137.1, on the reverse strand, counting down.
GTTAATTCTGGATTAGCGGATAACATCAACGCACAAACGCCCGCCACCAAAGGAGTAGAACAAGAAGTACCTCCAAAGTGACAATATTGATCGCCTAATGAACGACCATCATACCAATTTGGATTACCTTGCCAAGAAGCCTTAGCGGCTACTACGGGCCAGTCTCCGTTAGAAGGTGCACAGATGGTATTTTCAAAACCCATATTGGAATAAAATGCGTGTGTATCTTGACTTGTACTTGCCGCTACTGCAATTACATCAGGGTGCTTTGCATAGTAATTCACATAAGCCTTTCCTTCGTTTCCTGCGGCATATAAAATCACGCAACCTTTTCCATTACGACCTTCTGTCGCTGCTTTATGGATAATCGCTTCTTTTTCTTCATCTAGTTCATGCTCAGGTAATACCGAACCCCAACTACAAGAAATAATATCCGCTCCATTTTCGATACAATGATTAAACATCACTTCGGTATCTCTAATACTAAATCCTGTACCACTCAAGGGCATAAATTTAGAATTAGGCGCAACACCTACTGTACCCGATCCAGTTTCACGAGCTAATGCTACCCCTGCACAAGGCGTACCATGCGTAAAGCCTCGCTTCGGTTCTGTTAAAGGTTTGGTGTACCAAACATCATACGGTGCTACAACATTACCTTGTAAGTCTGGGTGTTGTAAATCAAAACCATTATCAATCACTGCAATAGTAATATCAGATGAGCCTTTATGTCCTAGGCGATTCCATGCATCAATAATTTTTAAATCCGCCCCAACTTTTGTTCTATGTGGTGGGTGTGAACCAAAAATAGTTCCTGTATTTTTGAAATGCCATTGGTGTGGAAATAGATTATCTGTAGGCAATGTAACCGCATAATCATCTAAAACACTATCCATATCAGGACGAGCATCGGTCACTAAAGAACATTTTTCCAATAAATAGGCAATTCTAACGGGATCATCATCAGAATCTTCATCTACGGAAGCCCTTACTTTTAACGGACTTCTACGAGATTCGAGTGTAAGATTGAACTCATCTAATACGATTTCATGTTCTTCTTCACTTGTTCCTTCGGCAAATGTGATATAAATATCACCCGTAGGCACAAAAGGTGTTTTGCCATCACTGCCATAATAGACGTGTACACCGCTTTGTACCACATCATCATTTTTGATGTCTTTCAATTGTTGATTGACATCACCTTCTTCGCCGATATCAAATACTTGAAATCCACCTAAACGTTCGTGAACCTTTTTGTTTTCATCTACTGCTTCAGGAGCTACAGGTGTAGCAGAGCGGGATTTCATGGTTTTAATCCCTACTAACTTGTTGCTTTTGGTAAGTTTTGCTTTTCCCTTACCCATTGATACGGTAACTTTATCCATAATAGTACGTGGGTTACTGATTTTATGAATGGTGATTTCCAGTTGCGAGTTGCGGGTTACGAGTTGTAAATAACATCATAAGCATAACAACCTGTCTGCCAAACAGGCAGGCAACTTTAATTAGAAAATAAATTTTGATGATTGTAAAGGTTGTCTGATAGTTTTATATGATTGGACAATTCTGAATGACTTAGAAATTAATAATTTATTCTTTGTCATTCTTATAAGTAAGTTCAGTTACTAAGTTCAATTATGAGAAGACAATCTTTAATCACACTAACGCTCAATTTATAAGAAATTGAACGCTTTAACAAATTTTTGATACGACAATCTTTCTAAATGGTTGTGTATTATTCAATTAATCATTTTTATTATTGTAATTTTTTTAAAAATTGGAGTTATGAGAACGGTGGATGCCAATAGCTATCGGCACTTCGCTTGACGACAGACGGTGGACAGTTTTAAATTACTTTGTAATTTTATTAGGTTCTTAAAAGTGAACTTTTGATTTCAATTATCAAAACTATTCTATTTATATGCAATACAGTTATTTCTTAATAGCAATACTATTTCTAGTAGCTTGTGGAAATCCAAAACCTCGATTTTCCTCAAAAGAACAAGCTAAAATAGATAAACAGTTGATTCAAAACTATATTCAATCAAATCAATTAAGTTTAGATTCTACTCAGTCGGGCATTTATTATCAATTAAAACATCCTGGTTATGGTGATCCGCCTAGTGATAAATCTTATGTGACGGTTGATTATGAGGTAACTCTATTGGATGGAACAATCGTGGACTCTTCTTACGAAAGGGGAGAGGCATTTGCGTTTAAATTGGATGGGGTTATAAAAGGATGGCAAGAGGCGATACAGCTAATGGGCGTAAGTGGAAAAGGAACATTTATTATCCCATCGGGTTTGGCGTATGGACGTAGAGCCATAGGTGGTAAAATTCCTCCAAATTCGGTACTGATTTTTAAGATCGAATTATTGGAAGCACATGATGAATAGGGAGTGATTTCGGATGTATGACCTGCCTTTGTCGGCAGACAGGTTTCAGAATTATAACTATAGCATTAATCCTTTAAATCTTGTAAATCCTGTCTTTTAATTATCTTTGGAAAAATAGATTTTTGATTCCTAATTAAATCAGAATGGCAAAACCGAAAAGATCGACTAAAAAGAAGGCAAAACACCAGCAGAAAGGTAAACAGAAAACTGTCCCTCAATCTAAGAAGCAGACTGCTGTGACTTCCTCAAATTTTTCCATGTTGCCTTATTTGGCTTTGGGGTTAACCATGATTGTGATTTTCTTTATTCGGGTGAATTTATTGGATATGCCGTTGGAGCGAGATGAAGGTGGTTTTGCGTATATCGGACAGCATTTGCTAGAAGGAGAATCACTATATCAAAATCTATATGATATAAAATTACCTGGACTGTATTATACCTATGCGTTTATCATGTCTATTTTTGGGTTTACTGCTAAAGGGATCCATATTGGTTTATTGCTCTTCAATTTTACCGCTACTATACTACTATTTATTTGGATTCGCCGATTGTACAATGATTTTATTGCTACTGTGACGGCTATTACTTTCGTGATTTTATCGGTTACGCCTAATGTATTTGGTTTTGCAGCACATGCTACACAATTGTTGCTACCTTTTGCTTTGGGTGGTTTAATTGTATTGGATAATGCGTTAAAATCAAAAAAGATTTTGTTGTTTTTAGGGGCAGGAGTTTTGCTAGGTATTGCATTTACCATCAAACAACAATCCGTTTACTTTATGATTTTTGGTGGTTTATGGTTGATTCAACAACGTTGGAAAGATTGGAGAACATTAGTAAAAGAAATGGGCTTTTTAGTAGCGGGTTCGATATTGCCTTATGTGTTGATCGCAATTACCATGATGGCAAGTGGACGATTTGATAACTTTTGGTTTTGGACATTTGAATGGCCTCGTGAGTTTGCGTCGCATACGACATTGGAACAAGCTAATCAGGTTTTTCAATTTCAGTTTGGGCGATTGACTGAAGGACATATTGTGATTTGGTTGTTGGGGTTAGCTGGATTGATTTCCTTGTTTTTTCAAAAAATCACCCCTGCTCAAAAATTTATAGCAGCCGTTTTTGCCTTGTGTATGGCGGCTAGTGTGGCAACAGGATTTCACTTTTATCAACATTATTTTGTGGTGTTTTTACCCGCTTTGGGGTTATTATTAGCGTTAGGGTTGAGTTATATTAAGCACCTCATGAATGTGGAAGCTGCTTGGGCTTGGGCTGTACCGATGGTGATTTTCCTATTTTGTATGAGTCAAGTGTTTACGAATAATTCCAGTTATTTTACGAATCCTAATTTTACGGAATTGCATAGAACGATTTATGGAACAAATCCTTTTCCTGAATCTGTAGAAATTGGAAAATATTTGAAATCGGTCAAACAACCGAATGATAAAATTATCGTGTTTGGGTCAGAGCCTCAAATTCCTTTTTATGCCGATATACCTTCTATTACAGGGCATTTATTTATTTATCCTGCTACCGTTCCTGGTGCTTATACAGAAGAATTAAAAGCTGAGGTTATTCAACAGGTGGAAACGGAACAGCCTAGATTTTTGGTGTATGTACAGCACACAGGGTCTTGGTTGAATATTAATGCCCCTCTGAATGAATGGATGAAAAACTATGTTTCTACACAAGGGTATCGCCCGATTGGTGTTGTCGATATTTTTGGGAATGGTGTGCCTACGAATTATGTATTTGGATTGGAGCAAGCGATGCAGTATCAGTTGCAAAGTCAGACGGGTGTGTTGGTTTTTGAGAAGGGAAGCTAAGAAGGAGTTACGCAGAGTTTAAACAAAGGGAAAACAGAGTTTAGACAGAGATAATTAAAGTAGATTTTTATGAAAAACTCATTTCTTATTATTGGTATAATCATATTTTTATTGGGGTGTGAAAATCCAGATAAAGAAGTGGTTAGTGAAGTAGTGGAAGTTCCAAAGAAATCTAAACGAATCCAGCTATCGTATTTGGAGGTATTACCGAATGATACACTAGTTATACCGCTTAAAGATGGTCGATTGTGTTTAAATCAAAACTTAGATTCATTAGCTAATTTGACTGAACCGATTGATTATTTGGATATTGGAGATATTGATAATCAATTGTTTTTGATATTTATCCACGTATTTATGGGGCAATCAGAAGTGATTAAACATTCTGATACTAAATATGAAATCAACGGATACACTTATTTACCTAAAAATGGAGATTGGTCAATTTCTTTTGAAAAGTATCATACCCTTCAATATTTTATAGAAATTTTTGATACAACATATCAGGTTTATAGAAATCAATCAATTCAAGTTGATTTTCCTTTTGATGAAAAAATATTATTAAGGTATCAAAAAAGAATATTAGAAGATACAGCTTGTTATTCTAATGATTGGTATATCGCAGTTGAGTGTTTTGATAATATTAAGTTTTACGATTATCAGTTAATGGCTTCTATTCTAAATAATGAAACGAAATATAAGAGCGATTTTATAAATTTTCAAAAAGATATTTCGATAGCAAATGCAGGTGAATTTTCACAATATTGGTATGGAAATCTTATGTTATTGAGTGTTTATGGTCTATTGAGTATTGATGAACTTAGAGAAGTTCGTCCTCATTATTATCCTTATTCAAAGGATTTTCACTGGTGTATCAATTAATCTTGATAAAAAAGCTTTTCTATCAAAATGAACGTAGGAAATGTAAAATTTATAAAACCTAAATCAAAGCACCTCCAGCAATTTATTAAAGGCTATTATACGCATACTTCGGATGACCCTGATTTTCAAACTCAAATTGCTTTTTATCAAAATATTACTTCTTGTATTAGTATCTACGAAGATACACAACTCTCTTTTGAAGGCGAAAAAGTAATTCAAACCCATACAGAAGGCAATGGAATGAGTGCTTATCTAGTCGTAAAAGTCAATAAATGTCAAGAAGTAGAATTTAGAGGTCCATTAAATCGCCTAGCTATTGTCTTTTATCCTTTGGGCTTAAATTATTTTATTCGATGTCCTTTATCTGAATTGGTTACAGGGCGATATTGTCCGTTTTACTATTTTGATAAAGCATTTGAAAGTTTAATTCCACGTTTATATGCAACGGGTTTAATGGAAGAAAAACGAGATATGTTGGATGATTTTTTAAACCATCAATTTCAAGATTTTAAAGAAAAAAGATTGATTGAAGCGGTTTATCAAATTATCCATCAAGATACCAATATCAAAGTAGAAGCCCTTGCCAAACAATTGAACATGAGTCGCCGAACTCTTCTGCGATTATTTAAAAAGCATTTATATTATTCCGTAGAGGAATATTGTTCGATCGTTAAGTTTAGAAAATCCTTGTTACATTATCAAAGTCAAGATAAAATTAAACTAACGGAGATAGCCCTTGAAAGTGATTATTATGATCAAGCTGACTTTAATCATCAGTTTAAATATCGGACAGGAATGCCGCCCAAAGCCTTATTTTCAAAATTAGAAATTATGGATGATGTTCTTTTTTGGAAAGTTCGAGAATAAGTGATTTGGATATATTTTAACACATAGACACATTAGAACACATGGCGGCAAGCCACAAATTCCAACTTTCAAATTCCAAACCCCAATAATCGAATATGAGTGGAATCCCAAAAGTTTGGTTTTTTAATAATGATTATTCGAATAAATTTATTAAGCTAACGCACGTGAGGACTTAGAGT
>CAYLSF010000136.1:0-10624 GCA_964385675.1 uncultured Saprospiraceae bacterium | reverse complement strand
CAGATTATCTTGACATTCATGGCTTAAACAAGGGCTACTTACTTATTTTTGATGAACGGCGTAAAAAAATATGGAAAGAGGAAGTGATTCAGCATGAGGGCAAAACCATATTTGCGGTTTGGATTTAAACCGTAGGTCCAATTTTTTTATAATTATCAAAGCATACAATTTTAATGATTTTGAATCTAAGACTTTAGGGAGTTTTTCCAAAGTCTGAAATTCGAAATTCGAAATACAAAATCATGGCATTTAAAATTACCATCCCTTTCCATTCTGTTCGCCTAAATTTTTATGATAATCATGCCATTGTCCCGATGGCAGAACATACCTTAATTCGGATAGATCAAACAGCTAAAGGTATTGCTAAAAAGTTTGAGTCTGCTTTCCAACGTAAAGTTCTAAATAAAGGACTCTACAGTGCGATTCTAGATAATTTTCATGAAGGAAAATATGAACAAGCTGAGATTCAAATTGAATTTCCTGCGGCTAAAGATGGTATTAGTTATCCTGATGTGACGCTTGATTTCGATTATTTGTATAAAAAAACAGAAAAAGGGTTTTGGGCAGTGATTCCCGCATTAGGATTGGAAAGTTATGCGGTAGAGGAAAAAGAGTTACATGAAAATATTGAGCAAACTATAAAACTAGAATTTGCTCGGACTCGACGATTAAGTATGGTGCAGCGGATTGTGGCTTCGATTTGGTTTGATAGCATGGAATTACTTCAACATGATGTTGATTTAGAATTTCATACACCTGCCGAATTGGAACGCCTAAATGAGAAAAAGAAAGAAGAAATCCTACCCAAAGTAGCAGAGCGTTTAAGTTTTAATAAAAAAGTAATTTTTGGACGACACAAAGAGTTGGATCAAATCTCAAGAGCCTTAAAGGGAAAATTTAATAAAAGCATCATTTTAGTAGGGGCAAGTGGTGTAGGGAAAACGGCTTTAATTTGGGAAGTAGTTCGTCAAAAATATAAATTCAATATCAAGTCAGATGTCTATGAAACAACGGCATCTACGTTAATTAAAGAATTGACGCAGCAAACAGGCTGGCAAGATAATTTGGTTTATCTGTGTAGAGAGTTATCTAAAAAAGGTGATATTTTATTTATTCGTAATCTGTTGGAACTCTTTGAAGTTGGTCAATATGAAGGCAATTCCGTAAGTATGGCTGAGTACATTCGGACATTTATTAGTCGAGGAGAAATTACGATTATTTCCGAATGCACGGAAGAGGAATTTGCTCGAATTGAATTAAAAAACCCAAATTATACCGCCTTTTTTCAAGTGATAAAAATCACAGAACCCCCAAAAGACGAACTAGAAGACATTATTATCAAAAAAACAAACCAAACCGCTCAAGCGGAAAATATATCTATTGAGTTAGAAGCCATCAAAGAAACGATTCGACTTAACCGTCGTTATACACCGTATTCAGGTTTCCCTGGAAAGCCGATTCGGTTTTTAGAAAGTATTCTACTCAATCAAAAAGCAATACAACGACAAAGACGTGATGCGAACAATGCTTATCATGCAGAAAGTCAATTGGATAGGTCTGCCGTTATTGGACATTTTTGTGAAGAGACGGGTATGCCACCGTTTATGGTTGATCCCAATGTGGAGATGAATATAATTGATATTCGCCGCTTTTTCTTTGATAATGTATTTGGGCAAGATGTAGCGGTTCATTCTATTGTGGATTTATTGGCATCCGTAAAAGTAGCTTTGACGCGTCAGGGGAAACCGATTGCTTCTTTCCTTTTTGTAGGGCCTACAGGAGTTGGTAAGACGGAAATGGCAAAGGTGCTCGCTCAATTTATGTTTGGCAGCCGTGATCGAATGATTCGCTTTGATATGAGTGAATATTCTAATCCTTATGCCGTACAGCGGTTAACTGGACTTTCTTATTTTGAAGATGGTTTATTGACTTCTGCTATTCGTAGAGAGCCGTTTTGTGTGTTACTGTTTGATGAAATTGAAAAAGCTCATCCTCTATTTTATGACTTGTTGTTACAAATGCTAGGGGAAGGGCGCTTAACCGATAGTCGAGGAAAATTGGTGAATTTTTGTAGTACTATCATCATTATGACCTCAAATATTGGAGCATCTAAATTGCAAAATAACCGCTTAGGTTGGAAAAAAGATATTGATACCGAAGCGATTACCGAGCATTTTATGAGTTCAGTGCGGAAGCATTTTAGACCCGAACTCTTTAATCGTATTGATAAAGTCATTCCGTTTGAACCCTTGACCAAAGATGTCATTCGTTTTGTGGTAGATAGAGAAGTTGCCTTATTTAAAAAGCGAGAAGGTATCAAATACCGTAAGATGGATTTTTATATGAGTGATGAAGTATTAGATTATCTGGGAGAAGTGGGGTACGATATAAAATATGGAGCGAGACGATTGCAACGAGCGATACGGGATGAGTTGATTATTCCATTGGCACATCAGCTAAACAACTTTGAATTTGATGATCAATTAATTGTTAATGTTAACATCAAGGAGCAAAAAATCACGGTGACGATAGAAGCTGATCCGCTCAAACTAGACTTACTTTTAGAAGAATTGGAGCAAACGGAGTTTGCGGATCATACTTGTGATTTGCGTCGAAACATCAACGAACTGAAAGAAGGTCGATTTTATATCAGCCTATTGAGTGAGTTAGATATTATGGAGCGTCGCAAGAAAAAGAATGAAGTGAAGTTTTGGAAAAACAAGGATTTTGCCAATAAATATGGTTTCTACCTTAAAACCAAAAACACCACGAATGAATTGACTGCCGATATAGAAGCAATTGAGTTAGATTTAGCGTTGATGGCAATGGAGATGAAGCAATATAGAACAGAGATTAAGGAAGACGTGAAGATTTGGGAAGCGGAATATTTTGATTTAAAAGTGGAACTTTATAATCGTTTAAACCCTCAATCTAAAAAAGCCTTTTTCGGATTGTATGGCAAACATTATAAAAAAACGTTAAAACTATATTTGAAAATCTTTGAAGAAAAAAGATTTGATTACGAAGCAATGGCAATTTGGTATCGAGAGTCTCATTACAATGAATTAATTGAAGTTAAAATCCCCTATACAAATGAAAACACAGGTGAAACACTGTATAAAATAGAGAAAAAACCTAGAGCGAAATACGTGGAATCAGAATGTGATTTTTCAAAAAATCTAAATCCTCGTCCTCCCAAAAAGGGGGATCGGTTGGTTGGTTTTGAATTAGAACTTAAAGGAAATTGCCCATTTTTATATTTAGAAAATGAAGGGGGTATTCACCAATGGAAAATGGAAAACAAAGATCCAGAAAATATTTGGATTCAATGCAGTACAGAAATATTTGAAACCAACAATTCTCTACATCGCAAAAAATTCTGGGATGAACATAAAAAGACCAGACGAACCATTTCTGACAATTATTTTAATGATTCTAATCTACGCATTAAACGAGAAGTTAAACCGAATCAATTAATGGAGTTTTTAATTGGGGTATTGGATAGAACTTTTTTGAAGCGACTGGATCAGGAGTTGCTTTAATTCAAAAATATATTTATGAAAAACTATTTACATCTATTCTTAATCTTAATTTCATCAATTGGATTTGCTCAAAAAGGGGTAAACCCAAAGTCAAATTTTGATTTTCAAGATACAATGCTTACGCATTTTGAATCTTATGGACTTGGCGACCTGTTATACTCGATACGATTAGATACAGTTACTCCTGCTTTAATGTATAAAACAAAGTGGTATGATGTGTCAATTAGTGAAAATCCAATATACTTAGATACTCAAACGGTGTTATTAGAAAATCCTTATTTCTCTGAAAAATTGGATGATCATGATTGGAAATATATTAATAACTACCCTATTTTGAATTCAGTAATTTATGATGACAAAATTATTTCTTTATTTAAAAATGGAAAATTTGTTTGTCACAACATATCCAATTTTGAGCGAAATATTGAATTAGAAAACCAATTAAACATCAAAAAATTTAAACAACATTGGATTCTCAATGATAAGCTAGGGGCACGGTCAGGAAATAGAACATATATTTGGACTGGCTCTAAATGGACTAAGTTGAAAGCTAAATTTCCTTTAAAAAGTCGCCCTAAATTATTTGAAGATGAGCAATATATTGTATTCAAAGATTGTCATGGAGAATGGGGTGGAACCGTTTATTTTTATGATAAAGAAACGGATAAAACTTATTTTACAGAAGCTACTTGTGCAAATCAAGTCATAAAAGAAAATGGAAAATATGTAGTACTAGTCAACTTGGGACATCTTACAGGAACTACAAAGAAAAAAATAATTGAAAATCCCAGAAGGTTAACAGAAGTTAAACCTAGGGATCGATTTAAATTAAAAAATGGAGAAGCTTTGGGGTACCTTGATCAGTCAAAGGCATACAAGACCTCAATGGATTTTCATGTATTACAATTAGCTTCTACGTTTCAGCTTGAGAAGAAACAACTTTACTTAGCCAATACACTTGAATGGACTTTTTTAGCTGAAGTAGATGGAAAAAATATCAAAGTTGTTCATCCTTTTTTTTACGATGATGGGTATGTTCATGATGATCCCATTACAACTACTTATGGAGAATATATTATGATAAATCTTGCTGAACAAGAAAGGTTAATTGAAAGAGAACGAGGATTTATAATCATTCATAATAATAAAATCATTAGATTTGATTGGGTTGAAAGATATTGATAAAAATGGATTATAATAACATCACAGCCCTCCATTACGCCGCCTTCCGTCCGTCTTTATTTTAATTGGTGTATTAGATAGAACTTTTTTGAAGCGGTTCGATCAGGAGTTACTTTAATCTAAAAACTTAATGAATATAGTGGTTTATAAAACGTTAAATCCGTATCTTACTACAAAAAACAAATATGCTTGCAAACCTAGATAATGAAGTTCACTTTAAGCACGTATTTACGAATGTAGAAATCTTTAGGGCTTTTACAAAAGATGTGTTAGGCATAGACCTAAACATCAATAAAGTAGAAACAGAAAAAGTATTACCGAGTAAGGTAAGTGCTATCAAATTTAGAATGGATTTGTTTGCAGAAGATAGTGAGAAAAGAACGGTAGTAGAGATTCAGAAAGTAGATTATGACTATTCGTATGATAGATTTGCCCACTATTTTTTGGCAAATCTCATTGATATGCAGCGAAGTAGTAAAGACTACTCGTATGAAAAAGAGGTGTATGTTATTGTAGTTGTTACCGCAGCTTATAGAATTAGTGAGTTGAATGGAAAACCAATAAAAGATGATGTATTAATTACGAAAATTAATCCAAGAAATCTGAAAGGTGAAGAAAGAGAAATGACGAAACATCAAATGGTTATCCTTAATACGACTTATATCAATGATAATACGCCCAAAGACATTAAAGATTGGATGGATTTGATAAAAGAGTCCATGAATAACCCTCAAAATCCCAATATCAATAGAAATAAACCAAGTATTCTAAAAGCTGCAAAATTAGCGGAACTTAATAACTTAACGCCTGAACAATTAGCAGATGCCAAAGAAATGGAAATGCGAAAAGCTACGATTGCATTAGTAGAGGATACATCTAGGAAGGAAGAAAGTGATAAACGCATAAAAAAGGCATTAAAGCGAGGAAAATTAACTTTAGCAGAAATAGCAGAAGATTTTGAAGTTGATATTGAATATGTAAAGAAAATTCAAAAAGAAACGTTTGGGAGTTAACCCGTTGAATTGAAAATCTAAATCTAGCATGGACTACAACAAAACAACAGCCTTCCATTACGCTGCCTTCCGTCCATCCTTACATGCTCAAATCCTAGAGGAATGCATAGCAAACAACGCTAATTTTTATATAGGCTTAGATGTAGGATGTGGAACAGGACAGTCCGCGATTGCTTTAGCGGAATATTGTCAAACAATACAAGGCATTGAACCGAGTGAGGCGATGTTAACTAAGGTTATAGCACATCCAAAAATAGCGTATAGTTTGTATGATTGTAAAACAATTGAATTTCCTTCTAATACTTTTGAGATTATCACATTTGCAGGTTCGCTATTCTATGGAAAATCTCAGGCTTTATTAGATGAAGTAGTCAGAGTGAGCAAAAATGAAGGAACAATAATTATCTATGACTTTGAAGTCTTATTAGATGCCGTCTTAGAACAACTAAACGTCAACCTCCAAAACAGGAAGCCTTCTACTTATAATCATGCAACTAATTTTAGCGGATTAAATCAACAATATATCCATTTAGAAAAAGTATTAAATCCATCTTTTGATTTCAATATTTCTATTGTAAACCTTACGCATTTATTGCTATCGGATACGGATAACTACAATGTACTCGTCCAGACTTTTGTTCATGAGGAGTTGTATGACACCCTTGTTAAAAAATTGTATGCTATATTTCAATCGGATTCTGTAATTGTTAAAGCTAAGGGGTATGGTCATGTTTATCGGGTGGTGAAGTAATATTTTTTGGACACGGAGAACACAGAGGAGACACAAAGTCCACAAAGTTTTATATTTCTTTGTGTTTTCTGTGTCTTCTCCGTGTACTCTGTGTCCATTTCCAAACACTAACAAATGTCAAAACACTACGAATACATCGGACCAAAAGAAATTTTAAATCAAATTCAACCTCAATTTAAAGGAACTGTAATATCAACCCTTCAAGATATTTATCGTTGGATTATGAAGCATCTACACAATTCAAAAGTTGGTGAAGTTGTCATTTGTACCTTTATTATCAATTTGGAAGGGCAATTAGTGATAGCGGATAGACATTCTGAACATGTGCAATGTGCTTTTGGAGAAGCGGTCAAAAGTGCGGGGGAAATTGTTTTTTTGATTGAAAAGGGGCAACATATAACAATTGATTCGATTACCAATCAATCCACAGGGTATTGTCCGAGTGCCGATTCTTGGAAAGCGGTAGAAGCAGCATTGAAAAAAATTGACGGCTTAAATATACCAAACGGCTTTGAGCCTGAATTTGTGTTTAGTTACTGCCCAAATTGCGAGACTCGCCAAATTGTAAGAGAAGCATTTTACTATTGTCCAATGTGCGAAGGGGCGTTATTAAGTGAGGTAGAATTTCAAGAGAAAAGAAGGTATTTGACATTTAGGTAATATATCATAAATTCCAATTTTCATCCCGAAGCTATCAGTATGAACTGACCTCTAATTTTTATCATATTCATACAACTTCATCACTTCAATAATCTTAATCAATTTATCCGCATATCGTTTATCTGTTGCATAACCCGACGCTCTAAGACATTTTGCCCATTGCTTGTAATCCGTCGTTTTATAATTAAAACATTTACTATATCTAGGCTTTCTTAGGAATAGGCTATGTGCTCGATAACTTTGCCAGGCACTTTGATAATTTCTAAAGAAATCCTTGTGCGAATCATCCGTATAATTCACACAATGTCCTTTTTTACAATGTTTAGAAAAGCATTTTACCCCAAAGTGATTGTTGTTATTTCGAGCCAAACGACTTTTACCCGCATCGCTTTCTAATAAACCTTGTGCTAACGTAATACTGGCAGGCACGCCGTGTTTTTCCATTTCAGAGATGGCGATAGGAGCAAAAGTGCTCAAATAAGTGGATACAATTCGCTGCTTCTCGGCAACAATCGCAGGATCAATCCCTCGTTTCTTAGCTAATCCTGGGTTTAATACAAATCCAATATTAGAAAAGCTATTTCCTCGATTCGATGTTTCTTGAGCCGTATTAATTTCTGCAATAATAAAATTAGTCAATTCAAATAAACTGACATATTCATCGGATTTAATTGCCGTTTGTACATCAACTTTTGGTGTAGGAGGGGCTTGTTCTTTTTGAGCAGTCGGTTGTACATTGCTCATCGGTTGATGGGTGACAGCTTGAGGTTCTGAATTGGTGAGTTTGAAGGAAAAGGCAAAATCCTTGACCACTAAAATATATCCTGCCACGAGTGTAGCTAGAATAACAAACCAATGCTTTCTGAAGATAGTAGAGGATTCATACATACTCACTCGAACCCAATGCAAAATTTGTGTAGATAATTGATTTTTCATACGCTGCTATCTTTGTTAATGATTACAAAGATAATTTTATTTAAAACAATTTGTTTGAATTTTTTTTGTTGACTTTTTAACAAGATTTCCACAATTAAATAATATTCGCAATTAATGGAAACTTTATCATCAATATAAGTTTATTTATGCTTCAAAAGTTCATAATTGGATAGATTAATGTTTTTTTGAGACGAATGAATAAGGGGAGGCGTTACATTTAAAATTCAAAAACAACATTATTTTTATAAAAAAATGGAAATTGGAACTAAAAAACCTTGTTAAAAGGTTTTAGTTTTTGAAAAAGGATTGTACATTTGCACTCGCTAAAAACAATTAAGCGAATTGATCACTGGAGAGTTGGCAGAGTGGTCGAATGCGCTGGTCTTGAAAACCAGAGATGTGAAAGCATCCGGGGGTTCGAATCCCTCACTCTCCGCAACCAAAGCAGTATCTCTTTTAGAGGTGCTGCTTTTTTAATTTATCAAAGAATCATCTACAATCAATCATGCAAAAGAAATGTGAACGCTGTGGAACTACTTTTGGCTGTAATACAAAAGATATAGTTAATTGTGATTGTAGTAAAGTCAAGATAACAACGGCTACTCGCCAACAAATTATTCAGTTGGGCTATAAAGATTGTTTATGTAATAACTGTCTAACAGAACTTCAAAACAAGCATCAACCTAAAAAAACACCTACCTTTATCAAAGGACAAGACTATTACATTGAAAATGGTTTATATGTATTTACCGAATACTATTTAAAAAGCAGAGGGTATTGCTGTAAAAGTGGTTGTCGGCATTGTCCTTATGGTTATCGAAAATAGTTTGTAAGTTTACATTGAATAATGTACTTGTTTTGGACACAGAGTACACTGAGGTTGCACAGAGATATACAGAGAAATTTAGGTTATTGATAAAATCATTTTATTATGAATCGATTTCAAATCATATTAGTACAATGCATTTGTATTATTACTTTATTCATAATTGGCTGTAATGACGATGACAATTCTATATTAGCCGATTTACACTACGATAGTGCAAATGATGACGCACCAACGTTTGACGCAGGGAGTTATGAAGCAGGGGCAAAGTTTACTCCTGATGTGACCGCAGATTATGTAGGTAAAAATTTAGAGCGAGTTGAATTTTATTTAGAAGAAACGCCCGATACGTGTGAGGTTAGGATTTATAGTGGTGCAGGAAGTTCGCCTGATATGCTATTGTATAGTGCGGATGTTACAAATGGTTTGAGTACAAATAGTTGGAACTCACATAACTTAACGCAATCTGTAACGGTTACGGATAACTTTTGGATTTGTGTGGTTTTTAAATTGGATGAAAGAAAGGCAACCGTAGGTTGTGACGCAGGACCCGCAAATGATAATGGTGACTTAACGTATTCTTCGGTAGATGGACAATGGTTTGCCCTACGCACTCGTACAGGGAATAGTGTGAATATCAATTGGAATATTCGAGGTCATGTGGCGGAGTAAGAGCAGTAGGCGGTCTTGACAGTAGGCAGTTTGCAGCCTACTGCCTACTGTCAATCTATCCAATTGACGACATTCTTTGAGCCATAAGTCCATTCTTGTAATATGGTGTCTAAATCTTCTTTTGAGGTTGTGGCAATGGCAATGTGATATTCAAAATCAAATGTTCTTTCTTCGGATGGTTCTTGATTGTGAATTTCACAAGGCGTACCTTCAGAGCATTGTTTACATATAACCGCTGTGGAATCTGTCCAATTTTCAAATGCCGCTCCAGCATTATGACAGATATTATCTAGCCGTTCTAAACTCTCCCTATTTTGTACTCTTACGCCAATGGAATAAGTTGTAAAACCAGATGGTTGAATTAAATCTAATTCGTCAAAAACGGGATATTCTTGTCCATCAACTATCCTCGTACCATTAGGTACACCATCATTTAAAATCAGATCATCATACCTTCGATTACTTTTTTTGTATGGAATATTTTTGATATAAGCTCTTGCGGGACATATTCGTTTTGCCCAAACAACTTCTCCATTTTTTAGGCGAATTGGCGTTAGATTCAACTCTAGATTAACGGGTTCGTTTGTTATGTTTAAATTTAACCCAAAGTGATTCCAAGCATTTCGGGCATCTATCCACTTTTCTAAAACCGTACTAGCAATACCCAAATTCCACCACGAAGGATTGTCATTTGGGTCTAATTCCGTCGCTTTTAAGTTGTACTCATAAGACTTTGACCAGTTCCCTTGATATTTGTAAGCCAACCCTAAATTATAATATGGAAGATGCCAATTTGGAGCAAGGTCTATGATTTGATGATAAAGCTCAATAGCTGTATTGTCATCTTTAGATGCTAGTGCTTTTTCCAAAAGTGTATTGACCAATTCTTTCATATTATTACAATTTATGGGATGTAAAATACGCTAAAATTGACTGAAAATGAATTAAGATTTTTTTGTAAAAATCATTTTGAATCTTTGAACCGCAGAATATCGAACTTTTACTAATAAAATTTGCTTTTAGCAAATTTTATTATTCGATT
>CAYLSF010000135.1:0-10655 GCA_964385675.1 uncultured Saprospiraceae bacterium | reverse complement strand
AATCTAAAATTTGAATTTTTAAACAAAATAAATTTGGATTTTTAAATACAGAAATCCGCTTTTCCATCAAAGTCCTTTAAATCGGTCAATACACGAAGTTGTAATGAAAAACCCATATTTTTGTGATAGATAAATCAGTCAAAATATGGCTTCTAATGCAATTACAATACGGATTAAGGATTTTTTACAACAATATCCTCCTTTCTCTTATCTGACAGATAGAGACTTATTGATGTTATCTGAAGAGGTATTAGTACAATATTACCAAACCACAGATTACATCTTTAATCAAGATGAAGAGAACAAAGGCTACTTATATATATTATGTAAGGGACGGGTTGAATTAATTAAATCTGAGAATGGTGTTCATCGTATAATTGATATTTGCGAAGAGGGAGATATGTTTGGACTAAAATCCATGATTACTCAAAATGAATACGTCTCTTCTGCCAAAGCTAGCAGTGATGCCTTAGTCTATGCCATTCCTCGTGCTGTATTTATGGAATTAAAGGCAGCCTATCAAAAAGTATCCTTATTTATAGATGCTGGTTTTAATTCTGGTCATTCCATTTTACAGTATAACTTGAAATCTACACAAGAGGCTCGTAAGAACCTCATGATGCAGGAGCAAAACACAAGAGATTTATTCAGTGATGAAGATGCTTTATTTCTGAATCCAATAGAAAGTGTAGCTCATTGTACCTTAACAACGACGGTAAAAGAAGCGGCTCAACAAATGAAAGCTCAACGAGTCGGTTCATTAGTCGTTTTAAATGAACAACGACATCCTTTGGGAATCGTTACAGATTCAGATTTTACGACCAAAGTTATTGCGGGAGATTTTTCAGTCAATGATCCGATTTCTGAAATCATGACTTCTCCTGTAGCCACCTTACCGCCTGGCACAACTGTAGCAGAATTTGTGATTGCTTCTATGAAAAAAGGCGTTCGTCGGATTGTGGTAACGCAAGATGGTACGCCTAATACGCCAATGGTTGGGATTTTATCAGAGCGAGATGTGTTCTATATGTATGGAAATAATCCTGCTATTCTGATCAAGCAATTATTAAAAGCTAAGTCAATTGAAAAATTGGTGGAAATCCGAAATCGTGCGGATCAACTGGTGTATAACTATTTGGAACAGGAAGTTTCTATGGCGTTTATTGGCGATATGATTACAGAAGTTAATGACGCTTTGATACAACGAGCCGTAGAATTTAGCCTAGAAGCTTTAGATAAAACCAATATTATCAATCCCAATCTAAGTTTTGCATGGCTCTCTTTAGGGAGTGAAGGAAGGGGAGAGCAACTCCTTAAAACGGATCAAGATAATGCCATTGTATATGCGAATCCGCCAAAAGGACAAGAAGAAACGGCTCAAAAATACTTTTTAGCGTTAGGGGAGAAGGTCGTAGATATATTGGTGCGATGTGGATTTGAACTGTGCGAAGGTAATATTATGGCACGCAATCCCAAATGGAATCATTCGCTAGACGGTTGGAAAGCAAAAATGACGGAATGGCTAGAAGATAGCGAACGAGAATCCATTGTGCGAGGAACTATTTTCTTTGACTATAGATGTTGTTATGGAGATAAGGATTTGGTACACGAAATGAGTAATTATCTATTTGAACAAATAGATTCGGAGCGTTCCAATTTTTATTACTATTTTGCCATAGAAGCGGTTAACAATCCACCACCTTTGAGTTTTTTCAAAAACTTCATTGTGGAAAATTCTGGAAAGAATAAGGATTTATTTGATATTAAAAAACGAGCCATGTATCCTTTAGCGAATGCGGCTCGAATTTTAAGTATTGCCGATAAAGTGGAAGGGGTCAATAATACCTTTGAACGCTATGAAAAACTAGCCGAATTCCATCCAAAGCAAAAAGAAGTCTTTGAAGAAGCCTCCCTAGCGTATGCTATATTCATGAGACATAGAGCCTTACAAGGTTTCAAACACGGCACTTCGGGTCGATTTATTCAGCCCAAAGATTTAAATAAAATAGAACGACAAACGCTCAGAACCGCTTTTAAAAGTATTGAGGCGGTACAAAAGCACCTGAAAGAGCGTTTTAATTTGAGTTATATTGGGTGACGGTGGACGGTGAACGGTGGACGGTCGTTCCAATCTGCTTCACTTGACGGTAAACGGTGAACGATAAATTGCTTCGCAATTTTTTATTATAACTGTTTCCCGTCAAGGCAACAAAGTTGCCGACCGTTCACCGTCAACCCTTCACCGTAAAAAAATCATATCATGGGAAACTTCAAGGTGTTACGAGTTTGGTCAGATGCTATTGATTTAGCGACTGGAATTTATACGCTCACGAAGAAAAAACCATTTTGTGAGGACCAGGGTTTAAGTCATCAGGTTCAAAGAGCAGCAGTTTCAATTGCCTCTAATATTGCGGAAGGGGATGATAGGGATTCTAATAAAGAAGCTATTCGATTTTTCCATATTGCAAGAGGTTCAGCAGCAGAAGTTATTACACAGTTAAACATTGCCTATCGCATTGGTTATATCAGCAAAGAAGTTTTCATCAAAACCGAAAACTTTACAGAAAAAATTAGAGCTTCTTTAACAAAACTGATTCATGCAAGGCAGAGTAGATTGTGAACGGTGAACGGAAGATTGCTTCGCAATTTTTTATTATAACTGTTTCCCGTCAAGGCAACAAAGTTGCCGACCGTTCACCGTCAACCGTTCACCGTAAAAAAAATGAACTTTATACAACAATACAGAATCAACAGAAAATATAGAAAGGGGCAAATGCCCAAGTTTATAGCTTCTTATTGGGAAAAAAGGCATCAAAAGATGGACTTGAATACCCCATTGGAGCAAATTCGATTTGTGGCATTAGATACAGAGACAACTGGATTGGATACCATCAAAGATAATGTCTTATCTATCGGGGCAATTGCGATTCAGGATAATGCGATTATTATTAAAGATGCGTTAGAAATTATCGTCAATGCAAAACAAACGGGCGATAATACTGCCATTAAAATCCATGGACTCTTACCCGATGAAGTAGAAGAGGGTACTTTACATGTTGAAGCCATTAAACAATTTTTAGACTTTTTGGACACCGATGTCATTGTAGCACACCATACGCAGTTTGATGTAACCATGCTTAGTAAAATGCTACAACAATATATTCCAAATATTGACTTATACAATTATAACCTAGATACCGCCGTACTCGCAAGATATATTGACAAAGAAGCTGAACCGAATAACTATTTCCTAAAATACCGCTACGACCTAGATTCCCTCTGCGACCGCTATAATATCCGCACCACTGACCGACATACCGCTTGGGGCGATGCGTTTATTACAGCTCAATTATTTTTAAAATTGACTCGAATGTTGAAGGATAAGGGGATTGTGACGTTGGGGCAGTTATTGAAAGCCGTTTAGTTTTTTGATAGACATCAGATACCTTTTCTAAAATATCTGATGTCTATATATTTTATATTAACGCACCCCTCTACCACCAATTTCTCCAAGAAGAGCATTTGGAGCATTAGGATCAAAAGAATAAACTATTGTAGAAGTATAATTGTACCGTGTTGGGCTGCCTGTTCTGTGTATGGTGAATCGACCATTTGAACGCTCTTTCCAATCCGTATTGGTGAAAGTGCCTGCAGCATTCAAAAGACCATCTCCTGAACTTCCTGTAAAATAAGTTCCACCATTTTCTGTATAAGCGGCTATCATAACTTCGGCTGCATTATCTCCCAAATTCATAATACCATAATAACCTGCGGCTGCTTGAGATCTGGAAGAAGTAGCGGTAGCAGTAGCACCTACTCGCATTATTCCTCCTATATTTACCAAACCTTCTGCACCTAGGTTATTAGGAACTTCTGTATTTTCACCTACATTATTTAGCCCTGATATTAAGGTACGTTGTGTAGACCCCCAAACATATTCTCTTGGAATCGGAAACATTGGGCCTCTAGCAGCTTTTTCAAATTCAAAAGAGGACATAGGTCTTAGTGCAGCCCAATCCAAATAATTAAAGACACGATTAGTATTACCAATTCTACATGCCCAATTCAGGCGATCATTAGACTCATTTGGAATATTATCTTGATCACCATCACAATAGAACGTAATAGAACCATCTGCAGGAAGCGTTGCATCACATTTAATACTACTGGTTGTAATAGCGGAGGTATTTGATAAGACATATCTATTTGTAATAGACGTGCCAGAAATATCTGTGTCTGTACTAGCATTTTGCTGTATTCTTGTTAGTGTATTGAGGAAATCTCTATACTGACTTTCTGTAATTTCATATTTCATACAATAAAACGCATCATATCCTTTCGGAAAATCAGCATCTATTTGAGTAGTAGGATTATTGGTAAAAGCAATAGAATTATCTGTGACAATATGTTCAATAGCATTCGTCAAAGCTCCTTCACTCGTGATTTGATAAGGCTGAGAAGTATCTCCTGCCATAGTATAGCGAGCAGGAGAACCGCCTGCACCATCGCCGATGTAAAAAGAACCTTGTGGCACATAGACCATTTCAATACCAAATACTTTGAAATCGGGTAAAACCCCTTGAATATTTCCCAATTGAAGGGTAATAGAAGTAGCTGATATGTTTCCTTGAAAATCGGTATTTAAACGAATGAAAACACCTTTTTGGTCGGCTTGCGTAACTTCTTCTAAGTTTCCACCTGTTGTTGTACTCGTTACATCAGCGTGTAGCCATTGTGTGGTGTTATTCGCTCTATATTTTACAAATACCCAAACGGCATCGTGGTAATCTGTACCATATCGCCAAGCATTTTCCCAAGCGATGTCAAAAGAGACTTGATTATTACCTAAGTCTTGAATATTCGTAATTTGTAAATTATTGGCGGTACCCAAAGTGCTAATCGCACATAATGCAATGATGATTATATTTTTTATTGTACTCATGATTTTTTTTAGTTTACAACGTCATTCCTGCAAAGGCAGTGCCGATAGCTATCGGCATCCCAAACTGTAAAAGCGAAATACTAAGTCTTTTAAATACTCCAAAGATTACTTTTCCGTTCTAATCCATTGAGGTATTCTTGCCTAGCTAAGATAAATTCAGCATAGCTTTCGGAATGACGATTCTATTTATTTTTTAAATTTTAAAGCTTAATAATTTTCCGAACCATACGCTCCATACCGTCTAACTGAACTACCAACTGATACTCCCCAACAGGTAATTTACTTAAATCAATTGCTAGATTTTGTGTACCTGCCTGTAGTGTCGTTTGTTGTTCAGATACCACTTGACCATGCAGATTAATCAACTGTATTTGAATGTCTTGTGTCGTTGGAACAGTTATCGTAAGTGTCGTCGTTGACTTTGTTGGATTTGGAAAAGGTGCACTGATTGTAGTGATTTTTCCACGATTGGCTTCAATAGTGATAATATCACAAGCATACTCAAACTGTCCATCTAAGTCAATTTGTTTTAACCGATAATAGTAGGTCGTAGCGGCAAGTGCTGTGGCATCTTGATACTCATAATCGGAGCGTGTAATGGTCGTTCCATTACCTTGAAGGGTAGCAATTCGGTTGAAATCTACCCCATTTAGGCTGCGTTCTAGCTCAAAACGATCATTGTTTTCTTCTGTGGCTGTTGACCAATTTAATAATATTCCATTGTCTGTTTCTACAGCATCAAATGCCAAACACTCCACAGGTAGATTTGCCCCTTGATTCGCTACGACAAAAGGCGAGAAGGACGAAACTCCTTTTAAAGACATAAAATAAGGATCATTGCCCTCTACGGGATCAGAGTTTTCTTCAATCCACTGATTATTTTTATAATGCCAAATCTTTGCGGTATTTCTATCAAAACCCGTTTTTTCATCTGTAGCTGTCCACCTAAAGATGAGTTCTACGTCAGATCCGCCTAGTGTTTTTTCTTCGATATTCCAAGTGACATCCACCACACCATTTGTAACATCGCTACCCGATGTACCATTCATTTGCACGCCCTTTTTAGCAGATACAAAAAAGTCATCCATCGTTCCATCATTAATAATGCGGACAGGAGTGTATAGACTTGCATCTACGCCTACGGGTACATTTAAGGTATCGCCATTTCCTATATTTTCTATTTTGATAGCCCCCGAACCATCTGTGATGATGTAATTATTTTCACCATATTGGTTATTTAAAGAAGTCAGATTCAAGACCATCGTATCATCATCTACGGCAATTTTACCGCCGATAATATTTAAAATGGCATTGGTCAAATCCAATTGTGATTTCATATTATAAACCCCACCATTGACAAACTGTACGGTATCGCCCCAATTTGAGGTATTCCCTGCACATATATCATGCATACCATTTCCATCAAAAGTAAATACACCTTCTAGTCCATAATTATTAAATCCGCCAGAAAAGGGTTGCGTATTATAATTCAGATAATCACCTCCTAGATTAATATTCATATTATAGCCAAAGAAATCTACACTTGCTCCATTTTGGATTTTGAAGTCTTTATCAATATCCAAGTCAGGTTTGGTTGTCATCGGATTGACCGAAAGTGTACCACTTGCCACCTCTAGGTCTCCTTTGATTTTCATTGGATTATTTTGGACACTGACGGATGCTCCATTTGTTTTTTGAATCAAGATATCATCAAACTCATTGCGAATATCTACATCACAGAAATCAATGCCAGCAAACTTAAAAAGTCCATTCGTTCCTATAAACTCGCCCATTCCTGTCAGACTACCGTTTATTTCAATTGTACCATTATCTTGATAAAATTTATCACTCGCACCAACCGTGATTGAGCCTAACACTTCTATATCATCTTGAAAATGAGGATAGATGTATCCACTACTTGTTCCTTTGATTTCAAAAACTTTTTTTCCACCAAAGTCCACATCTACATCCTTCGCTAAGGCGGCACTTAGAGAAGTGGGTGGTATAAATTCAACGGTGAGAGAGTCCGCTGTAATTGTTGCAGCATTGGACCAATCTATCATTTTTTTGATACTTCCCGTTTGTTGTCCAGCAAGTCGTAGTGTTCCTTTGGCTTCCATGCTGCTGGTCGCATCTATCAAAAAACCTTCTTTATCAGAACCTTCCCCTACTTTTTTGACTATAATATCTGCTGCTACGGCGGTAATGGTACTTCCATTTTTAGCTTCCAATACATCTGCTATCACTAGTGTCCCTGTATCAATGGTCAGTTTGGCATTATCTAATACAAAGTCGGGTAAATCATGTAGTGCAACGGCATCATAAATATTGAGTGTTCCATTGGATTTAATAATAACCTCTGCTCCATCACTATTGTAAAAAGCATCATTTTGATCCGTCAAATGATTTAACGTTCCTTCTATTTGCACAATCCCTTTATTGACAATTTTAGTCCCATCTTCTAGTGCGAAACTCGCTCCACTCGCAATAAATAAACTCTTACAAGTATAATCCATCCCATTATCTTCTTGAATCCCCAATGTACCTGACGGTAATAAGGGATCATTGGGTGTGCCTGATGGAATTTGAACCCGCTCTCTGATGGTCGGTATGGTACTTTTTGACCAGTTGGTTGAGGTGTTCCAGTCTTGATTGGTGATACCTGTCCATGTATTGACGATGAGTTCCTCCGAAGCATAACCTTGACCAATACCACCTGCAAAGAGGGTGTTGTTATTTTCTATTTCACTTTGTGCATAACCTTGTCCAATACCACCTTTAAAAAAAGTATTGGCATTTTCTATTTCACTTTGTGCATAGCCTTGTCCGATACCACCTGCAAAAAGGGTATTGGTATTCTCTATTTCGCTTTGTGCATAGCCTTGTCCTGTACCGCCAGCATAAATAGGAAAGGAATGAGAGATTGATGTGGCTTGAGGCGTATGAATAAAATTCCCTAAACCCGCTGGAAAAGAATTTGCTCCAAGTGTAAATGAACCCAATAGCGTTGATGAACTAGTGCTATACGTCCGTACGACATTCGATAAGGTACTAAACGCTGTAAAACTCGCCCCATCAGGATGGATAGAAATTCCCTTTGGAGTGGGCATGTTATAGGTCAATACTAAGTTATTATTGGATACATCGTACATCGTAATGGAACTACTCCCTGTATTAGTCACAAAGAGATATTGATCATTAGTCGATACCTCAACATCAAATGGACTCATTCCCACCGAAAAGTTGCTAACCGTTAAGGCTTCTACATCAATCACAGAAACGTTATCGCTACCGTCATTGGCAACATATACCCTTTTACCGTCTTTTGAACTTACTAAACCTCTCGGAGAAGTGCCTACGCTTAATGTTTTATAAATTGAGCCACTACTCGAAATAAGTATAGAAACGGTATTATCAAAGCGATTAGATACATAGAGTAAATAACCATCTGGGCTAAATGCTAATCCATGAGGTCCTGTTCCTACGGTAAATGTATTCACAACATTATCGGTGGCTACATCAATGACCGATATGGTATTCGTGCCATTATTGGCTACATAAATTTTTGAACCATCGGGAGAAGCGATAATCCCAAAAGGATAGTTTCCTACGTTGATTGTTGTGGTTACCATATCTGTACTCGCATCTATAACCGATACGGTATTCGATACAGAATTGGTAACATAAACTTTTGAGTCATCGGGCGTGACGGCAATTCCATGTGGTGTATTTCCTACGGTGATGGTAGCGGAGAGTGTAGGTGTTCCGCTTACATCTATTTTAGAGACTTTATGGTCTCCAGTCAATGCGATATACGCATAAGGTTGAGCCTCTAAGATGGCACTCCAAAGTAGTAGATACAACAATGGAACTTTTAAAAAAATATGATTTAAAAATTTCATTGTATTGTTCATTTGTAAAAAAATAGAATAACGATTTAGAAGTCAGTCATACTAATAGAGGGTAATCTTCAGCTATTTTTTACCATAAAGACATCCAGATAAGAAAGTATTGCTTCATCGTTTAAACGAATGTTATTTGCTAGAAATAAAGAGGGAAACACACTGGTTTCCCTCCATCATGTATAATGCAATTACTAGCTTGTATTAGCCTAATTTGTGGTTTGCCGATTTATGATTCTAGTAATTGCACGAAGATTAATTTTAGGGTTTAGTTTTTCTTCTGAAACTTAGGTAAAACCTTTTTCGGTGAAGACTTTTTAAGTATAATATTTTTAGTTGTATTACGCTTGATCGTCATCATAGAACTATGCAATTTACCCGTTTTATTCATGACGACTACGCTATATTTACCTTGTGCTAGTTTCGTTTTGAAATTTCCCTTAGCATCAGGTTTAACCGTTGTTTTCTTCCCTTTACTATTTTTCAAAATAATAGACATAGACTTGAAATCTGGCGTTTTTACTTTAAAAGGATAAGTCAATCGTCCTCTCCATGTCCAATTAACCACAGGTAAGTTTTGACTTCCAATTTTGACGACTTTTAATTTACCTTGTTGAATATCAAAGAAACCTCCTTGTAGATTACCATCAAAGTTTTCTTGACCTGCTGAAGTTGGACGAATACTATTTAATTCTAATTGCATCATTTTACCTGTACCCGTTACGTCTCTTTTGAAAGCATCGGCTATGCGTCTTAGGTTCGCTGGTAAATTTGGAGCAATATTAATACTACGGAAATAAGCGGTATAACCAGAAATTTCATCATCGCTACAATTTCTTTGATCATTGTATTTAATGATTGCCGTCATTTTAGGCATACTAGCTTGTAGAATAACCGTATTATCAATCAAAAATTGAAATTGTCCCCCTTTGTAGTAACGGGTTTCCTTAC
This sequence comes from uncultured Saprospiraceae bacterium, assembly GCA_964385675.1. Classification (GTDB taxonomy): domain Bacteria; phylum Bacteroidota; class Bacteroidia; order Chitinophagales; family Saprospiraceae; genus CAYLSF01. The sequence goes on along the minus strand of CAYLSF010000135.1, from coordinate 860 downwards.
TATTCGCTCTATTAATTTTGTAATCTGTTCCTTCTACTTTACGCCCTAAATCCGCTACACCAAAGCGATAATGAAAATTAGTCAAGTTTTTACCCTCAGCGGATAGTGCTTGTCTAAAATTGGTAAACCCTTGTGCGTTTCCTGTTCCTGACGCTCCAGAAGTTGCATTTGGGTTAAAATTACCATGGTCAGCAGACGCAACAAAATAATACGCCCATGCAATACATCTACTAGGAACACTTGGAAAATATTGTTGAATTCCGTACCCTTTTTGAGCATCTACGTTTTTATTGTGCCAAAGCACCATGCCTTGATTGTTGGATCTTAATCCTTGTAATTCTATGTGCTGTGTTTGTGCTGTAAGTGATACTGATAAGCAGCAGATAATTGCTAATGCTAATACTTTTAATACTCGTTTCATCTTTAAAACATTTTTACATTATACAATAAGATTTCGGTCACAATGCTTGTGCATTGCTCATTAACTTGGAAAGGTTGAAATGCTAGTAATTAAAAAATCAAATTGGAGTAGCTACACGGAGTAATTTTGAATGATTTAATTTTGAATGTTTTGTTTCTGTAAAATCAATAACTTAATTCACTCAATCTTACTAGTTTGATTTTGATGATTCAAAGATGCAGGGGTTTCTAAAAAAAGTAAAACCAAATATTTCAAATTATTAAACGTCTGATTTTGGGCTAATCAAGGTCATTTCCTTAAAAACCAACGAATTAGAGTTGAATTTTTCTTAAGACTATTTTATATTGACAAAAAATATATGTAATGAAAAGTAGGCAAAGTGAATTATTTGAATTAATTAAATCTTTAACTGGTCCAGAAAAGCGATATTTTAAAGTAT
>CAYLSF010000134.1:3485-10689 GCA_964385675.1 uncultured Saprospiraceae bacterium | reverse complement strand
TACCAAACTGAGTAGGCTGGATATTTTCTTTTAAACGAATATCAGAAGAATTGACCAATGAAATATCACTTGCTCCATTTTGGCGTATTCTACCCAAATTAGTACCATTCGGACTATGAAAACGAATTAAACTTGAACGGACATTAGAGTCGTAGGTGTCATGTCCCGCTTTAATCAATAAACCATTGTTCTGACTAGTGTTGTCGTTTGTAGTATTTTCAATAATCGTTACATAGCCATCTGAACCGCTTTTTTCGGCAGTGACGTGTGTCTCCCCATATATTTCGGTATCTCCACTTTTGTAAACTATCATGGCGTCAGAACGTGCAGAATTTCCTGTTCCATTTCCAATGACGAATAATCGGTCATCGCTATCAAAAGAACTTCTATCGCCTGAATAGTTCGTATTATAACTACCAATAACCGTTTCTAAATAGGATGGTGCGTAAGTATTAAAACCAAAAGTAGTAGAATATTGACCATAAGCATTAGTTCCATATCCAAAACTTGTAGCGTTAGTACCTGATGAACTTGTAAATGCACCAAAAGTTGAAGAATAATCGCCACTCGCAGTACTCTGATAGCCTAAAGCAGTCGTACTAGTTCCCGATGCACTTGTACCATATCCTAAAGCAACTGAACCAGCTCCACTTGCAAGATTGCTAAAACCGATAGCTGTAGAATAATATCCAAGGCTTCCTTGATCCCAATTGGCATCAAAAACAGCTCCTGCTCTAAAAGCAGCTTTGCCTTGGTCAAAAAATAGCTTGAATTCTGTACCATTATTTCCATAATCCATTGCTGGTCCCAAGAGTAAATCATCGCTACTATTCGAAGCTGATATTAAACCATTTTCAGAAGTAAAAGCGGTATTCGCTAAATCTTTTCCATTGACTATTAAAGCATTAGATAAATTGACGGTATCAGATACGGATAATTGTCCATTGATTGTTGTATTTCCACTTTTGTAAACTATCATAGCATCTGAACGATTATTATCATCAGCTCCATTTCCAAGACTAAATAGTCTATCATTTTCATCAGAATCAGTCGTTTCATTTGCTGTATAACTCGTTCCGTACAAACCGAAAGCTACTTCTCCAAAAGATGGTGCATACACTTCTCTACCAAATGCAAGCGAAATAGCACCATTAGCTTCTGATTGATTGCCGCCTGCAAAAGAATGTGTCCCTGACGCTAAGGATTGATAACCAAAGGCTACTGAATTATTTCCTGTTGCTAAAGTATTTGTGCCTGTTGCAAAAGAATATAAACCCAGATTAGTATTATCCCAATTATTATTATATACACGTCCTGTTCTGAATGCTGCTTGGCCTTTATCAAAGAACATTTTAAACTCACTTCCGCTTTCCCAATTCAAACTATCTGCTCCGACTACAAAATCATCATCATTATTGAGGGATGCGGTAATGCCATCAATGGATGTGAAAGCAGCATTACTCAAGCTATCGACAGTTAATGGTGTCCAATTAAGTGTACCGCTTCCGTTGGTAACTAATATTTGGTCAGTCGTTCCATCTGATGTTGGAAATTCAAAAGCTCCATCTAGTGTAAGTTTACCAGATAAGGTAACATTTCCATTATTATCAATAACAATACCTTCATCGTCACCGTCATTAGATAAATAAAAATCAGAAAGTTGGATATTTTGCGAGGCTTGATGATTCCATAAATTATCAGCTGTCGTTGCTTCTAATGCGCCTGTTGAAGTATTAACACCTAAAAATAATGGACAAGCTTCTATATTGACTACTCGTAAATCATCATCGGTTTGGTCAATAATATAAGCATAGTTTCCTTCGATGTCGATTGCTGTAGAATTGGTGCTAATGGTGATTTCAGTCGAAATTACAGGCGAAGTTGGTGTGCTAATATCAACGATGTCCAATTTTCCACTGAAATAATCTAGGATATACAAGTAATCACTAGATGCACTGATAGAATAAGGTTGAACACCTACTGTAGCTGTTTTTGCTACTGAAATATCAGTTGGGTCGCTGATATCTACTACTTTTAAACCAACATTTCCGACCACGTAAGCATAGCTTCCAACGATAGAAATACCGTAAGGCGCTTGTCCGAAACTTTGGTAATCTACTAAAGATGGTGAAGTGACAGTGCTAATATCCCAAACTTTTAAATCATTTGAATTTTCATCAATAATATAGGCGTAATTGCCTTCAATGACCATATCAACTGGCTTACTACCTGTTTGAAAACTATGAACTTGAGTAGGACTAGATGGTGTACTGATGTCTATGATTTCTACATTATTGAACGTAGCACTAGTCGTTTCTAAAACGTAAGCATAGTTTCCTGATAGATAAACATTATTTGGCGTATTGATTAATGTTGTTTCACTTTCAAGAGTGGGGCTTAAAGGATTAGTAATATCTAAGATGATTAATGTTGTTGAACATCTATCGGCTATATAGGCATAGTTTCCTGATATAGTAATCGCTAATGGACATGCAAAAGCATTATCCGTAAACGTGTGAACTACGGTAGGATTTGAAGGATTACTAATATCTATCACTTCTAGGTCTCTATTGGTCACTTCATCAATAACGTACGCATAATTCCCAGAAATCGCCATGTCCGTAGGGTTTTGACCTATATCTAGGTTAGCGACCGTTTCTATGCAACTTAAATCTGGACTGATACTTTCTAATATATCATAGCCGTTGATGGTTTCTGAACCATTTCTAATTTCATTCCACTGACTGTTATCGTAATACCAGAAAGTAATGGTTGTGGTGTCATATACCATCAATCCTGTTGCTGGACTACTGATATTTTTACGACTTGTACTATCCATTCTTGGTATTAAGATTCCTTTTTCAGCACTACTTACATCTAGCATTGCCGAAGCATCAGGATTTGTACCATCGGTATTGATAGCAATTTGAGCATTAGATAAGTAATAGGTTGTAAGTAATAGGTAATAGGTAAGAAGTATCAAACGCATTATTTTCTTATACCGATGCTGAATGCTATTGGAATTTGGAATTTGAAATTTGGAATTTGCAGCTTCGCTGCCTGTTGTACTTTTCATCTCTTGTTATTTTTAGTTGTTCTTTATGATTTTATGTTTGTTATCAATTACACTACAAGGATAGGTTGAAACTCTTTACACAAATGGGTAATTGATTGGCACAAATGCGAATACAGGGCAATTTTATTGGCACAAATGCGAGATTTCGTATTTGTGAAAGTGGGGTTTTACATATTATTAAGGAGATGGCCTAAAAAAACGGAGGCTAAAAAAGCTTAAATCAGTGTCAAGATGAAAGGAAAGAACTTAAAGTAAGTACATCGTAAAAATCGTAGATACGATGAAACCTTTAAAGCGAATGTATTAAAGTTAGTAAAATCAGGAGGAAGTATTCCATCAATTGTCTTATTATTAGGTGTAGGCAAAAGCCTACTTTATGCTTGGCGTTGTTAGTCGTATGTATCGACTGCCTTAAAAAAAGTGGTAGAATAGGAAGAGACAGAAAATACTCGTCTTCGTAAACAGACTCTAGAGTTGGAATAGGAGCGAGATATAGTTAAAAAAGCTTTAGTCATTTTCAATAACAAAGTCGGATGATGCTCTATGGTTTAGTACGCACTTCAAAATAAGGTAGTCCTCTATTTGTAAGGCTATGGTTAAACCTCCGATGTTTTTAAAACATCGGAGGTTTAGATTTCCCAAAAAACTTAGCATTACATTTATAGTACAACCCAAAATAAAATTGTATCAAAGTTTAAACGTGACGTAAGTTATGTTCTTTCTGCATTAAAACCCTTTGAAGACATTCAATTAATTCCTCAATTCTCCCTAAATTTGCCTTTAGAAATTTACTTTTGTGTATAAAAAAAACAGTATCCAAGCTAGTATGGAAAACTATATAAAACGAATTACCCAAACCCTTTCATTAAGTAACCGTTCAGTTAAAAATACAATTGATTTACTAGAGGAAGGGGCGACCATTCCTTTTATTGCTCGATATAGAAAAGAGTTAACAGGGAGTTTGGATGAAGTGCAGATTACGGAAATTCGCCAACAACTCAATAAACTCAAAGAAGTGGATAAACGCCGTGCTACGGTTTTAACTGCGATTGAAGAACAAGGAAAACTCACAGATGAATTGCGTTCAAAAATTGAGGGAACATACGATTTAAATGTATTAGAAGATTTATATTTACCCTATAAACGTAAGCGAAAAACGAGAGCCACAATTGCAAAAGCGAAGGGATTAGAACCGTTAGCGGATATAATTTGGGAACAAAAAGCTAAAAATATAACAGGACGAGCAGCTGATTTTATAAATAGTGAAGTAGAAGATGTGGAAGCTGCGTTACAAGGAGCAAGAGACATTATAGCTGAACGCATTAACGAAGACCAAAATGCTCGAAATAAAGTTCGTTATCACTTTAAGAAAGCGGCAATTGTAAAATCCAAAGTGGTCAGAAATAAAGAGGAGGAAGGAGCAAAGTATAAAGATTATTTCAAGTATGAAGAAGCCCTGAAAAATATACCATCACACCGATTATTGGCGATAAGAAGGGGAGAGGAAGAAGGTTTTTTGAGGGTCAGTATTAGAGGAGATGAAGAACAAATTTTATATACCCTTGAAAAAATATTTTTGAAAAATTATGGTGAAGCCTCTAAGCAAATCAAATTAGCTATTGATGATGGGTATAAGCGATTACTGTCCCCTTCTATTGAGACAGAATTTAGAAGGCTATCTAAAGAAAAAGCAGATGAGGAAGCCATAAAAGTTTTTACTGAAAACTTAAGGCAGTTATTGTTGACCGCACCTCTGGGAGAACGTCGAGTTTTGGCGATAGACCCAGGCTACAGAACGGGTTGCAAGGTTGTTTGTATCAACGAACAGGGGACATTACTACATAATACCACGATTTTTCCGCATCCACCACAATCGGATGTTTTTCAGACCAAACATGTTTTAAAAGATTTAGTCAAAAGTTATAATATATCGGCTATTGCAGTAGGGAATGGTACAGCAGGAAGAGAAACAGAGGCTTTAGTGCGAGGAATGGATTTTGGAAAAAAACTTGATGTTTTTTTAGTCAATGAATCTGGTGCGTCTATTTATTCTGCTTCTCAAGTAGCAAGAGAAGAATTTCCTGATCATGATGTCACGGTAAGAGGTGCAGTTTCAATTGGGCGTCGATTAATGGATCCGTTGGCAGAATTAGTTAAGATAGACCCAAAGTCAATAGGTGTGGGTCAGTACCAACATGATGTTAATCAGTCCGCCTTAAAAGAAAGTTTGGATGGTGTGGTAGAGTCTTGTGTAAATGCTGTTGGGGTTAATTTGAATACTGCAAGTAAGCACCTTTTGACGTATGTTTCTGGATTAGGAGCTAAAATGGCTCAAAATGTAGTAGAATATCGCTCTAAAAATGGTGGATTTGATACTCGTACAGAACTAAAGAAAGTGCCTCGTTTGGGTGATAAGGCTTTTGAGCAATGTGCTGGTTTCCTAAGAATCAGAAATGCTAAAAATCCTTTAGACAATACAGCAGTTCACCCAGAGTCTTATGGCATTGTAGAAAAAATGGCTGCTGACTTAAATTGTACGGTTAAAGATTTAATAGAAAGTTCTTTTTTAAGAGATCGAATTAATCTTAGAAAGTACACCACTAAAACCGTAGGATTACCTACGTTACAAGATATTTTACAGGAATTGGCTAAACCTGGACTTGATCCAAGGGGACAAGCTAAATCCTTTTCTTTTACAGATGGTGTAAATGCCTTTTCAGATGTTTACGAAGGTATGGTTGTCAATGGTATTATTACCAATGTGACCAATTTTGGAGCGTTTGTCGATATTGGTATAAAAGAATCAGGACTAATCCATATTTCTCAATTAGCCAACCGATTTGTAAAACATCCTAGTGATGTCGTTAAATTGAATCAACAAGTGCAAGCTAAAGTGATTTCGATTGACTTGAAGAGGAAGCGAATCCAACTATCTTTAAAAGATCTTTAAATAAAGTAATGTAAAATTAGCTTTTATCAAAAAGAGGTTATATATTTGCAGTCCAATATCGCGGGGTGGAGCAGTCGGTAGCTCGTCGGGCTCAAGATAGTAAGTTGATTGTTTATGGATACTAAATTAAAAGGAGATATTGCCGAACAAATGGTAATCCTAAAATCTTTGAAGAAAGGTTGGGGAGTATCAGTACCGATAGGTGATAGATTACCTTATGATTTAATTTTGGATGTTGAGGATAAACTTCTAAAAATACAGGTAAAAAGTGCTTGGTTTGATGCTTCTAAGAAAAACTTTGTTGTTGACAAGAGAAGAACTAAAACTAATCGTAGAAAACTAGTCAGAGATAGTTATAAAGAATCTGATTTTGATTTTGCCATTCTTGTAATAGAAAAATTAGAAGTTTATTATATAATGCCAGTTGAAGTATTCATAAGCTACGGTTCTGAAATTCACCTAGTAGAATCGAACAAGCGTCAAAGAAAGCCAAAATCTTGGCAGTTTCGAGAAGCTTGGAATCTAATCTTGCAAAGGGCTGCCTCAGAAGAGATTCTGGGGTGATAATCTGTCAAATTCGGGGAAGCTTTTGGTATGGTAATCCCGAGCTAAGCTTTGGTTTAATAATCATTGAAAGTGTAGAGACTTGACGGCAGACATCCTACTTCTTTATAGAAAAGGATGAAGAGAAAGTCCAGACCACAAATTCCGAGCGTTCGGAAGCAGTGAAAACTGTAGATGGTAAGCATAACCCGAAGGTCGCAGGTTCAAGTCCTGCCTCCGCAACTAAGGAAAGCGTAACTGAATTTTCAGTTGCGCTTTTGTGTTTTAGGGCAGATTATAATTCTTTAAATTGAACTGAGAACTCCAATATCAAGGATAAAATCAACATTAAGGTGCTGCTTTAGTTGTTGTATGACCAAATAGGTTAAAATAATACTTAAAAGACCAGTAAAAGGTACGCCTAATGTAAATAGATTTTTCTGCGTTTTATGTCTAAATAGAAGCATACCTATTCCAATCCCTACTGAGCCCCACAAAAATGAGTTTAATAATAAGGTATTTTCTGAGACTCGCCAAGTTCCTTTTTGAGCTGCTCTTTTATCTCTATACATTAATATTAAAGCCCTAATGTTTAGAATAAGTACAATTCCCCAAAAGTAAAGTGTATTGATTAT
>CAYLSF010000134.1:0-3475 GCA_964385675.1 uncultured Saprospiraceae bacterium | reverse complement strand
GGCATCGTGATTGACTAGAGATACGATCTGGAGGTGATGTAAAATCATCATTTTCTTATCAACACATGAATTTGAATTTTAATATTGAGTAATTATGCGTTTATATAATTTGATAGACAAAAAGGTTTTAAGAGAAAAATTAGAGAATAGCGATATTGAACGTCTAACCCTTTCTTTTTATCAATATGCTAAGATAGAAAATCCGCAAAAGTTTAGGGATGAACTATACGCACAATGGATGAAATGGGAAGTGTTTGGACGTGTATATGTTTCTTATGAGGGTATCAATGCTCAAATTTCTCTACCAAAAGAATTATTTGAGGCATTCAGAACACATTTATATAGTTATCCTTTTTTGAATGATATTCGATTAAATATCGCTATAGAAGATGATGGTAAATCCTTTTACAAACTCAAAATTAAGGTTAAAGAAAAGATTGTAGCAGACGGATTGAATGATGACTCTTTTGATGTTACGGATAAGGGGACGCATGTGGATGCGGAGCAATTCAATGATTTAATTGTAGATGCAGATACCGTTTTAGTGGATATGCGTAATCATTATGAGAGTGAGATAGGTCATTTTAAAGGAGCAATTACGCCTGATGTAGAGACCTTTAGAGAATCCTTGCCTTTGATAGAAGAGATGCTAGAAGATAAAAAGGAGAAAAACTTAGTAATGTATTGTACGGGGGGAATTCGTTGTGAGAAGGCTAGTGCTTATTTCAAACACAAGGGATTCAAAAATGTATTTCAGCTAGATGGTGGGATTATTGAATATACTCGACAGGTTAAGGCTAAAGGGTTAGAAAACCGTTTTATTGGTAAAAATTTCGTATTTGATGAACGAATGGCAGAAGCTATATCCGATGACGTGATTAGTAAATGTCATCAATGTGGAAAGCCTTGTGATACACATATTAATTGTAAAAATGACGCTTGTCACTTACTCTTTATTCAATGTGACGAATGTGCTGCAAAGTACAATCAATGTTGTTCTACTAAATGCCAAGATTTTATAAAATTACCATTAAATACGCAAATAGAACTACGAAAAACAACATTATTCAATGGAAGCTATTCTAGTAAAAATCGTTTTAGTAAAAACTTATTGAAGGAAGAGTAACGAATATGAAATTAGGGGTAATAGATTTAGGTACAAATACTTTTCATTTATTGATAGCTGAATTGAATGAAAATGGGCAGTTTACAGAATTGTATCGAAAGAGAGAATATGTTTATATTGGGGAAGAAGGAGTAGAAAAGCTAGGGGAAAAACCGATGCAAAGAGGATATGAAACCTTAAAACGATTTAAATCTAAAATTGATGAATTAGAGGTTGAACGATTAAAAGCAGTAGGTACAGCAGCACTACGACGAGCAAGTAATGGAAATGATTTTATTCAAAAAATAAATAGTGAGGTTGGAATTAAGATTGAAACGATTTCTGGTGATGAAGAAGCTCGTTTGATTTATTTGGGGGTAAGGCAAGCAATACCTATGTCAGATACCGTACAAATGATTATGGATATTGGTGGAGGAAGTGTTGAATTTATTATTGCGAATCAGTCAAAAATATTTTGGGCAAAGAGTTTTAAAATTGGTGTATCTGTATTGTATAATCATTTTCATAAAAATGAACCAATCTCTCTCAATGAGACTCAACAAATAAACGAATATTTGAAAACAACTTTAACCCCATTATTGGAAATATTGTCTCAATATGAAATTAAAACCTTAGTTGGTGCTTCTGGAACGTTTGATGTAATTGCTTCAATTTTAGGGAATCCTGAAAAAAAATATCCACACTGTCAATTTACAGATATAATATACTTTCCTCAACTCTATGATAGAGTGATTACATCCGATTTGAATAAAAGATTATCCATGTCGGATATACCGACACAAAGAGCAAAATTAATTCCTGTGGCTTTAATTTTAATTAATTTTATTTTGACACATACTTCTGTTAATGAAATATGTGTTTCCTCTTATGCCATGAAAGAAGGAATTTTAGCCGATATGTTATCTTAAAAGCTTTAAATTTTTTGTACAAATCCTTAAAAACACTTGGTACAAATTCGATTTTATGTACTTACTGCTTCTAGAAAAAAAATGAGATTTCTTGTACAAATTAATTTGGCGGGTTAAAATATTCTTTTTTGAGTATGTTAATTCAAGTCTATTTTTAGGTTTGTATTTTAAATAGTTGATTTTTAGGGTTTTATGTTTTAAGGTTTATAGTTTTATATTATTGTAAATGATTAAAATAAGCTCTTAGTTTATCAAATTAAATATTGTTTTGACTCCAAAAGCCATAATTTTTAATCAAAAAACTTAATTTTTTCAGTACAAATTAATTTAAGAATTATAACTTTTTTGGTACAAACCGAAAAGTTAATTTTTTTATAAAATGTTGATTATTAGTGTTTTAAGAAAAAGGGGGGATTGTTTTTTATAAGTACAACAGGTTTTTTATGATCTTTCAGTCGTACAAACTTCGGGGCATATTTGTAGTATCAAAATAACAAATAAGTAACATAAATAATCAGATACACATTCATAAAGATATTTGTTTTCATCATCATATTATGTTGAAGTGCCGGTTTAGAATGAACAACTTTTAAATTTATTTCAAATTGGTTTTGTTTAGTGTAAAATTCCAGTTTCACTCTATCGGCACTTTCATTTTTCTTGATACCAATACAGTAAACATTAAAGATATTGTCTAATCAGACAGAAGAGTAATTGTAATTACAGGTACTTAACAAGTAGGTAATACAATTTTAGTCAAAGGTAAGAGTATAAAAGTAGCAAGGACGAAGGGCTAAATGGTGAGGATATTCGCCCTATTAGTCCTTGCTAATCCTCAAATACACATTTACAAGAACTCCAAATTTAATACATTTTATAATATTTTCCTATCATCTATACATTTTCCTTTCAATACAATAGTTCAAATTCATTCCTATCGTAGCAAGTAGTATTTACATTACAGCGTTTAATACATTAAATTATTGCGAATTACTTAAAAAAGTTAAAAATAACTCTTTGAAGGAATAGTTCTTGCAATGTGTGAAGTAGTTATCAATTTTTCCAAAAGGCACTAATCAATTAATGTAAAACGTATCAGCACACAACTACATAATAAAAGCCTTTAGAGCTTAAAGTGATAAATATTGTATGAAGCAACTCAAACAAATTTGGAATACATTATCAAATATAGGTTTGGATAACAGTTTCGAGACTGATTTTATAATCAAGGCTAAAATGATGAATCAGTATGCTATTCTATGTGTATTAATAGCTATTGTCTCTTCAACCCTTACCTTTTTCTTAGAAGGTTGGATAGTTTCTATAACTATCTTATCTATGTTAGTCACAATATCAATAAGCTTATTATTTATTCTAAATAAAAAACATGAATTGGCCTGGCATATTATTATTATTTGGAATATGCTTTTTACGACAGCTC
>CAYLSF010000133.1:1920-10720 GCA_964385675.1 uncultured Saprospiraceae bacterium | reverse complement strand
TGTTTGAATTAAAAGAATTTCTATGTCTCTATTGGTTTTAGTGGTTCTATTTTTGGGCATAAAATCCAAATACTTGCCATCGCAATGAGGGCTAAAGACGCCCCAATAATAAAGGCTGGTGTATAATTCCCTCCTTTAGTCAACATTGGAACTAAAGCCGTCAAGCCAAATGCTCCTAATTTAGCCGCCATACCAGCCATACCTGCGAGTGTACCAACTGATTTTCCACCAAATAAGTCACTTGGTAAGGTCTGAACATTTCCGATAGCCGTCTGAAAGCCAAATAAGATGATAGCCATTAAAAGAACGGCTGTAATCGCACCTGGATTAGACATACTCGTTCCTTGAATAACTCCAATACTATCTAAAAAAGAAAGGATTGATGTTTCGATACCACCAGGATTCGACATTGCTAATAAGGTTGGTAACATAATTAAACATCCAAGTGTGATAACAAATTTTCGAGTTCGATTAACCGACCAACCTACTTTGATACGATTTTGAGCCAAAAGTCCTCCAAACCATGCTCCTATCATAGCCCCTACATAAGGCACCCAAGCATATAGACCAATAGACTTTACATCCATTCCATACACTTCATTCAAGTAAATTGGAATCCAAAATATAAATAGCCACCAAATAGGATCTATTACTGCTGATGCGATGATAACTCCCCAGCTTTCTTTGTGTCTTAATAGTTGTCCAGTTGTCGGATTGTATCCTTCTACTTCGGGTGTTGCTTGTGCGAGTTCATCATCTAATATATTTGACACAGAATCATACGTTTCTCTTGATTCTGTGTCACTTACACTTTGATTTAACTGGCCATTTAAGATATAGTCTTTCTCCTCTTCTGTTATCCAAGGATGCTGAGAAGGAGGGGATTTTACTAAAATCCACCATGGAATAAGCCAAAGTAAACCTAAAAGACCAACTAATACAAAGATGTACTGCCAACTGAAATAAACAGACAACAATCCGATGGTTGGAAAGGCAATAATACCACCTATCGCTGCACCTGAGTTAAATAATCCTTGTGCAAATGCCCGTTCTTTGGTCGGAAACCACTCTGCATTTCCCTTTGCGGCTCCAGGCCAGTTACCGGCTTCTGCGATACCTAATATAGAGCGAAAAATACTTAAACTTACCACACCTCTTGCAAAAGCATGTAATGCGGTAGCCAATGACCAAAAACCAATAGACAATGCAAAGCCTAAACGTGTGCCTACCCAATCAAAAATTCGTCCAAATATTGCTTGTCCAAAAGCATAGGAAAATATAAAAACAGTAGAGATGATAGCATAAATATCTTTACGCTCATCGGCTGTTTTGTCTGGATATAAATCCTCTGCAATGTCGGGCCACAAAACAGGTAAGGCTTGACGATCAATATAATTTATTACTGTCGCCGCAGCAATTAAACCTACCACCCACCATCGTAATCCTTTTATTTTCATAATTTAATTTTATCTGGTTTAAAAACCTATAAGGTTTTGGAAACCTTATAGGTTTGAACACATTTATTGTTCAAGAAAATCTTCACGATGAGGGCTAAATACATCAATTAGAACACCAGGCTTTGTACACACACATCCATGCATGACATGAGGTGGGATGTAATAGGAATCACCTCCTTTGATAGTACGGACATCATCACCAATGGTCATTTCAAACTCCCCACTTTCAACATAGGTTACCTGTGAGTGATAATGCTTGTGTAGTTGTCCTACACCACCTTCTTTGAATTCTACTTTTACGAGCATGATTTTATCATCATACCCCATAATTTTACGACGTAACTTATCGTCGATCACTTCCCATTCAAGGTCATCTCCGAAAATAAATTCTTTACTTGGTTGAATCATTTTTTGTTTTGTGATTGCTAATTAGTGATTGAGTCGATAAGTATTTTACAACCTATTACCAACAACCAATTATCAAATGATTAATGTCCATGCCTATAAAGCTTGGTTTTGGATTCTAATTTATTATTTGAATTATGTAAATTTTAATTATTTCTTTTGATTTAAAGAATGGTGGCTATTGCTATTATTACTAGCTTTTAACCACCATTAGCCCTTTAAAGGACAATATCCAAAGTAATAAGTGTCTATAATTTGATAAGAATAAGTTGCTTTCTACTTATTCTATTACAATTTTGCGATTAAAACTATTGCTCCATTATAAGATATAATACAAGCGAAAATCAATGCTAACCCCATTCCTATATTCAGACTTAAATCAGCCTTATGCTCGCCCATCAATGATTTTCTATTGATAAGAATCATCATACTAATGATGACTAAGGGTAATACAAAAACATTAAAAACCTGTGTCATAATTTGTGCATTAATAGGATTTGCACCAAATACAGGTACTGCTAATCCAACTACACAAGCTATTCCTGTTAATATTTTAAATTGTTTAGATGTAGTATCTAATTTTCCTTTTTGATAATCTGCAATCATTAAAGGTGCAATCATTAGAATCGGAAAAACAGAAGAAAGCCCAGCAGATAATGTCCCTAAAAAGAAGATAGCGATAGCAAACCGTCCAGCAACGGGTTCTAAGGCATATACCATATCAAGGACTTTGGTAACTTTATTTCCACTTTCATAAAGAGCGCCCATCGCTACTGCCATAATTGCGGCACTAATTACAAATATGAGTATAGCCGCCCAAAGTGCATCTTTTCGTTGATCGTCTAGGTTTTCCATTGACCAACCTTTACCTTGTATAAATAATGGACGAGATATGAAAGTAGCGGCTGCCATCGTTGTTCCAACAAATGCAGCGACTAACATTCTGCCCCCTTCTACTTGTAGAATTGATGGGATGAATCCTTTTGCTACTTCAACAGGATCAGGTAATACTACAAAAAGTGAAGCGACAAAAGATAATCCCATTAAGGAAACGAAGAGAACTAATATTCTTTCAAAGATGGAATAGCTACCTCGCCAAAGTATCCAATACATTAAACTGATAACAATGATAGCAATAGTTAAAACAGCTACATATTCATGTCCTTTGAGAGCAGGAAAAAATAGGGCAAGACTCTCAAAAATAGCATTAGCTGATATGCCTAAAATTCCAATTAGAGAATTCCATTGTCCAAAAGAGATACCCACAATGATGAGTATAGCAATGATATTCCCAAATTTTAAATGCTTTCTAAATGCATAGAGTGCGGTTTCTCCAGTTACTAAAGCATACCGTCCATAGGCTTCCATCATAACCCATGAAAATATACAGCTTAACATCAATACCCATAGTAACTGCATTCCATAACTACTTCCTGCCACTATCATAGAAGTTACACTACCCGTACCGATAGTGTAGCCAATAGCAAATATACCAGGCCCTATACCCAATAGGAGTTGATATATTTTAGATAGTATGGACTTATCGTTTTGCATTTAAATTTTTACTGTTTTAATAGACTAGACAATCGACAGACTTGTTACAGTAATATATTGTATTATTTTCTAATCTAATCGAATATCAATTATCGCAGGTATTGTATTTATTATTTTAATAATAACTTCCACTAACCACTAGATATTTATGTCTTGTAGTCCATCAATACTTATAATTTAATAAGATGTATCGAATAATAAGATTAATGTGTTTGTTTAAAAAAGAATGACAGGTTCATTTGGGTTAACCCAAATGAACCTTTATGTCATCTTTATATTATGTTCTAAACCAAATTAAATCCTTGATTGTAGAAAAGAGATCAATTCAAAATTAGTATTAACTGAGCTTGGAAATAATAAACCAATCACCTAATAAATAAATTACCTCTTACACTCAATGAACTATCAGAATGACCTCTTCCCCCTTCATTAA
The DNA here is from genome assembly GCA_964385675.1 of uncultured Saprospiraceae bacterium. Classification (GTDB taxonomy): domain Bacteria; phylum Bacteroidota; class Bacteroidia; order Chitinophagales; family Saprospiraceae; genus CAYLSF01. The sequence goes on along the minus strand of CAYLSF010000133.1, from coordinate 6,871 downwards.
TTACTACTATTAATATTCTAATATCCAGCGTTTTGTGTAATCACACCAAAGCTTGATAATACTTCTGATACTGGAATTGGGAATAGATAATAATTCGCATCAACGGTTTCTCCCATTTCCGCACTTACCGTACCTGTTCTAACTAAGTCAAACCATCTTTGACCTTCAAACGCTAACTCTAATCTTCTTTCATCTTGAATCGCTTGCCTAACATCAGCTTGAGAAGCAATAACAGAAGGATCTAATGTATTTAATCCTGCTCTTGTACGAATTGGATCTAATAATGCCAATACATCTGATGCAGAAGAACCTGTTTCATTTAATGCCTCAGCATATAACAAAATAACATCAGCCAATCTTAGCTCAATCCAATCATGATCAGGTCCACCTGTTTGTGGGAATTTTGGAGAAGCCATTACGGTAGGATCGTCATTAATAGTTACGACTCTTCTTAAATCTCCACCAGGTAATGTATCATCAGCAACTGCATCAAATGCATCTACTAAATCTTGATCCAATGGATTTAAGGATTTTGTATCCAAACCACCTGACCATGACCAAAATTCAGAAAAACCATATTCATCAGGAATAGAACTTGAAATCTGAGTAGCAAAGATGATTTCAGAATTTAAGTCATTTGCCTCACCAAAAATATCTGCAAAATTAGCTTGTAAACTGATACCAGCAGCAGCAGCACCATTTACCACAGCAGCTAAGTGCGTCGCAGCACTACTGTAATCTCCTAATTGCATATATACTTTACCCAATATTCCTTGAGCGGCTAATTTAGAAGCTCTTCCATCTACGATGTCTGTACCTAAAAGAGAGATTGCTTCCGTTAAATCAGGAATAATTACGGTGTTATAAACAGTAGCAGCAGGTTGTCTCGCTAAAATAGAACCATCTGTAGTACTTGGCTCTGGAGATAAATTGATAGTAACATCACCAAATACACGTACTAATTTGAAATAGGATAATCCTCTTAAAAATAATGCTTGCCCTCTTTCAGAATCGCTTGTAGAATTATCAATTACATTATTTGCACTCAAAATAGACTTATATAAAGCGGTATAGAAAGGTCCAAAAAACTGGTCTTCCATTGATGTTAAATTCGGATCAAACTTATCAAAGTCATCATACGGAGCTTCAAACATAAAAGCATTATCTGCTCTAAAGTCGCCCATAACAGCCATAGGCGTAGCAGAACCATGTTGATAGAAATAAGCTGCATTCAAAACACCAGTATAATCTGTTAGAGAGTTGGAACTCGCAATATTTGGAGGAAATTGTTCCAAATCGTTGTCACACGCTACAACTAGTAGCAATGATGCCAACAGTATATATAATTTGTTCATTATTTTATGATTTGAAACCTTATAGGTTTTCAAAACCTATAAGGTTTTTTACTAAAAGATTAATTAAAAATTAGCATTGATACCTAAAGTAAAACTTCTTACAACTGGACTTGCACCTACTTGTACACCATAAGTTGTAGGGCCTAAGTAACCACCATTTGTAATTTCTACACCTTCTGGATTAAGAGAAGTGTAATCATCACCCATCAAGTATAGTAAGTTGGTAGCAGCAGCGTAAACTCTTAAAGAACCGAAACCAATTTTACTAGCTTGCTCTGCATTAAGGGTATAACCCAAAGTTATGTTTCTTAACGCTACATAAGATGCATCTTGAATCATTGCATCAGTTTGGTCTCTATTACGCACATAGTGTTGTCCATTATGATCTGCAATACCATCACCATCTGCATCAAAATCATCTTGTAAAGCACGACCCCACTGAGAACCATAATAAAGTGGATCAATATTGTAAACATCACCACCTTGAGCACCTTGGAACTGAATACCTAAATCAAAATCTTTGTAAGATACTTGAGTGTTTAATCCCCAATAGAAATCAGGTGTATTTTGTCCAATTTTTACTAAATCACCACCTTCTTCTACTGTTCTTGTTCTATCAATTACACCATCACCATTTTGGTCAACCGCATAGCTATATCCACTTTGCTGACCTGCATATTCCATAGGGTTATTTAAGTAAACCATTTCTACTTCACCAGTCGTTTCGATTCCCCACATTTCACCAATTTCTCCACCAATATAGTTTCTAAATACGGGCCCTCTACCACTCTGTCCGTAAATAGTAGAAGCTAATTCTTCTAAACCACCTAAATCAGTAATTTCAGTTTGTACTGTTGATAAGTTAGCACTGATATTCCAACGTAAATCGCTAGTATTTAAGATAGTAGCCCCTAATTCCAATTCAACACCAGAACTTGTAACATCACCAGAGTTTAAAGCGATAGAAGTTGTGCCTAATACTTCTGATACACTTTGCTCAATTAAAATATCTTCAATATCAGACGTATAGTAATCTACTGCGAATCTAAATCTATTCTCTAAGAAACCTAAGTTAAGCCCCCAGTTAGTCTCTGTATTGGTTTGCCAAGTTAAATCAGGATTAGCAACATCAGCAGGGATTAAGAATCCTGTTCCAAATATAGTTGCAGTAGGATTTAATAAACTCAATGAGCTATATGGACCTAAGAAAGAAGTCGTTCCTAAAGATCCCGTGCTGAAACGTAATTTTACATCTGTTACAACATCTGAGTTATAAAAACTTTCATTGTGTACATTCCAACCAAGAGAAACCGCAGGGAATGTTTCAAATCTATTATTTGCTCCAAAACGAGAATCTCCATCTCTTCTTACAGATACCGAAGCCAAGTAACGATTGTCAAAAGCATAGTTTACTCTAGCGAAAACACTTCTTCTTGAAATGGTTTGATCAACCTCTGAAATAGAAATATCAGCAGGGTCTAATAAAGCATAATTAAACGGCTGACCAAAAGGAACGTTTGTACCTCTTAAACTTATTCCAGTCGTATTGAAATTTTGGAATTCAACACCAACTACAGCCGAAATATCATGATCTCCAAATACTCTAGCATAGTTTAATGTCGTCTCACTTAACCAAGAAGTTCTTTTTCTATCATCTAAGTCTAAGTCTGTTTGAGTCGTACGAGCTCTTGAGTCTGCTTCTAGTCCTTGAGAATAGAAGTCTCTTGTATCTCTAATATCAGCACCTAAAACAGTTCTAATATTCAATCCTTCTAAAATGTTATACTCTAAGTAAGAGTTTGCATTACCAAAATAAGTTTTTTGCCAACGGTCTGCATTATCCAATTTTGTTGCAGGCCCAGCATCACCAGAACCACCAATACCATTACCACTTCTACCATAGTGCCAGTCTTGTGCAGTCATGCCTGGTTCTAAAGTGTAGATACTATTATTGAAAGGTGCGCCACCACCTCTATATCCAGCATCAAATCCAGTTAATCCTAATGCTTGTGCTTGTTGATCCAATTGCTGAACAAATGCAATAGATGCAGCAGTGTGATAGATAGGATGAACGCTATATGCTCTCATTAAGTCTCTCATATCATGAGCAACAATATCTCTATCTCCTACAAATCCATTGATGTTTAATCCAGCTTTGAATTTCTCACCTAAGTTAGCATTCAGGTTTAAACGAGCGTTATATCTTTCAAACCCTTGCGTGATCACAACACCCTCTGTATTCAAATAACCAACAGATGCAAAATATCTCACATCATCCGTACCACCACTAATACTTAAGTCATGGTTCATACTGTTACCATTACGGAACAACCAATCTTCTACTGCAATTACATCAGGTGAATTTTTGTAACCATTTAATCTATATTGAACTACCTCTTGATCTAAGTTAGATACGTCAAAAGTACCATTCGCTATATTTGATTCTACTGTAGAAGCCCACTCAGAAGCAGTTGGATTAATATTATCCTGTACATATCTCTGAGAAGTACTTACATAAGCATTATAGCTAATGCTAGGCTTTCCTGATTTACCCTTCTTAGTGGTAACAAGGATAACCCCATTTGCTCCCCTTGAACCATAAATAGCAGCAGATGCAGCATCTTTTAAAACCTCTATACTCTCAATATCATTAGGATTAACCGTTGCTAAACTTCCTGAAATTGGATAACCATCTACAACAATTAAAGGGTTAGAATCACCAGAAATAGAAGAAGCGGCTCTAATTTGAATCTTAGGAGCTGCACCAGGCTCACCGTCTTGATTTTGAATTAAAACACCTGATAATTTACCTGCTAAAGCATCATCTACACGGTTAGCTTGAATAGAAGCAACTTCTTTACCACCTACTTGTGCAATAGCACCTGTATTGTGCGACTTCTTACGTGTACCATAACCGACTACAACAACCTCCCCTAAAACTTCTGTATCCTCTAATAAAACTACATCAATTGTAGTACGTCCATCAACAGCAACTTCTTGTGTTGCCATACCTGTATAACTAAATACTAAAACATCCGTAGGTTCTGCTGTAATTTTATAAGCACCATCAAGATTTGTGGTAACACCTGTACTTGACCCTTTTACAACGACGGATACCCCGATAAGAGCCAGACCATCTTGACCTGTAACCTTTCCTGAAATGGCTAAGGCTTTACCTTCCTTGTCTGTGGTAATCCCGTTTGCATTTGCAGGAAAACTAAACAACATTATCCCTAACCCTAAGAGTAAGGGAATAATGTTTACATAACTTGTTAATTTTGGTTTCATAACAAAAAATTTGAATTAATTACATTTGCTCACTTTTATCAGTGGGCATTTTTTGATAAATGATAGGCATAACACCATAAGTTAAAGCAGCTTTAACTTAATCTCTCTTTGTTCTAATTCTGTGAAAATATTTATCTCTTTAATTAGGTTTACATATAGCTAAATTTGTGTAGAAAATGATAAACCTAAATTATAGAAAGGAACTAACTTGTATTTAAATTATATTTTTTCATAATCAGCTTGGTTTATAATGGTTTATAGAATTGAATACATATTCGAACTTCAATAGTACTTAATATTATTAAATT
>CAYLSF010000133.1:0-1910 GCA_964385675.1 uncultured Saprospiraceae bacterium | reverse complement strand
AAAGAAGGTCATTTAGTGACCTACTATACTCTAAAACATCTTGTAGGTGATTACGCATTGATTCAGCCGCATCTTCTGGATTTTGCTCCACTATATGTTGAAAAATAATTTTATGATCATCAACCGATTTGTATGGACGACCATCTTTACAGACTTCTAATTGAATGAAGTTTTTAATAATATCAGGTGTAATGATCATCATAAGTGATTTCAACACCACATTCTTACTAGCTTCTGCAATTTTAAGATGAAACATCAAATCTTGTTCAACTGCTATACCTTCCTCTAAGGCGGTGTTCTCATAATCATCTAAAGCTGCCTTAATTGCTATAATATCGTCAGCAGTTCTACGTTCTGCAGCTAAACGAGCCGTTTCGGTTTCTAATAATACTCTAGTCTCTACCAAAGAGGCAAAATCACTATTTTCGATTTTCAAAACATCTGTTATTAAGCCCTCCAAAGCTGTAATCCCCATACCTGCTACTACTGTTCCGCTCTGAGGTACTGTTTTTAGAATACCATAAAACTCTAACTTTTGTAATGCTTCTCTTACACTACTTCGTCCTACGCCTAACTTTTCTGCCAATTTTCGTTCAGATGGTAACTTTGCACCAGATTTAAGCTGCCCAGAAGAAATCAATCCCTTTATCTGCCGAATGATTTTATCAACGGGCGTCTCTATCTTTATTTCCCTAAATGTATCTAGGACATTTGATCTAGCCATATCATCTGAATTTAATTATTGGTTAACTAAAAATTGGTTAACCAGTTTTTGGTATATCAAATTTATAAGTAATTTCTTAGAAAACAAAAGTATTTTTAAAAAAATGATAGGTTTTTTAAGACATTTCTGGGTATAATTCAAGTTTTTTAAGCCTTTTAAGCTTATCGGGGATAAAACTCAATAAATTGGTTTACCAGTTACCATTATAATATTCCTATTGCAAAAGGGGGTTAAATCTAAGAATACTGAATATTTATGATTTCGGATTTCGGTTTAGCTTGCTCCGAAATCCGAAATCATAAATCCGAAATGCTTATCAGTGTGATATTTCTAATTCATAATATTTGACTTTTGCATAAGCACCTTTATCTCTGGACTGAAAGTAGTTTCCTGCTTTGAAATAATTTTCAAAAATTCCCCAACGCTTTATACTTTCATCTTTATACTTTGCACGATGAATTTTATTTAGAATAATTTCCATAGACCCATCTTTAACAATGACTTCTAATTGAAATTTTCGCTTACCCACTTCTTGTGGAAAATTATAGCCTTCATCATTACCCCATGCATGTTCATGCAGAATTTCTTCATCTGAGGCATTTTTATCTTTTAGTATTTTGGTCTTAACTCTGATTCTTCCTCTATCCCAATATATTTTTAAAATCGGAGGTGCATTATTATCATCTTCACCGATTAAATCTCTTTGTTCATTGGTTAATCTTCCGTGAATCTGCATGATGATAACACGATGATATTTTCCATCATCATCTTTGGTGACTTCGGGAACAGATAAGACCCCTCGCATATAAGCACCATCTTTGAATGTCCAGTTAACATTGTTATCGCCCGGTTTCATTTGTTCCCTAAGTTCAGAACGAGAATATTTAGTATTACGAGTTGTGGAAGAAGGGTAGGCATGAAAAACAATTGAACCATCCGTTGAGTCATTATACATAAATGGTTTTAATGTTGGATTATTCGCATAATCAAATATTTCAGGTGGCTCAACCTCAATGACTTTTCCGTTTTTACCCGCCTTAGGTATCGTAACCTTCCAATGACTCAAATCTATATTGGCTACTTTAGGTGCTTTTTTCTTCGCTTTACTCGTTCCAGCAGGAGAACAGCCTAAACTAAAAGCAAGTATTGTGATGAGTAATATTTGTAAAAATGATTTCATTTAATG
>CAYLSF010000132.1:0-10754 GCA_964385675.1 uncultured Saprospiraceae bacterium | reverse complement strand
ATTGATGAGTACGATTTTCCTGAGTGGATTTTTTGTATATCTATTTTCATTGGCATTTGCGGATGCAGATTTCAATAATAAATTATTCATCCTATTTAGAGACTTAGTAACCATTGGACTCGTCTCTCAATTCTTCAATTTCTTTAAGAAAAATAAGATTATCTTCTTTGGCTTACTCTTCTTTTTCTATGCAGCAGTATATGCAAAATATTGGTCAGTTTTGACGGATTCTTTCCAAAATGAACCATCTACTCATACGGAAGAAGTCATTAATAATCCAATAGAAAACGCATTAGATGAAGATGCAGAATTATTGGTAGAAGTTAAAAATGGTTATACTATTGATGATTTAGAGCCATTGTTGAATCAATACAACCTATCTGCTTCTATCGCTTTTGCGAATGTAGGCGATAAGGATATTACAGATTTAGATGATTATTATACCATCAATATTCCTACGAATCAATTGAATTTATTGGACGAAATTACAACGGCATTTCGCAATAGTGAATTTGTAGATTGGGTAGAAGAAAATGAGGAAATTACAGTAAGTCCGCTACAAAGTTCTACACAAAAGAAAACGAAGCGAGTATATGGTGTGAATGATCCTGCTTTAGGAAACTTATGGGGATTTGAGCAAATGAAGGTAGATAAACTCTACAAGACGATGAAAAAATTACCTAAACCTAAGCAGAAGGCATTAATTGCTATTTTGGATACAGGCGTCGATGCTCAACATGAGGATATTAAAGCCAATTTTAAATCTATTAATGAAAAATACGATAAAGACGATCATAGTCATGGTACGCACTGTGCAGGTATAGCAGCTGCTGTCTCTAATAACAAACGAGGTATTGCATCTTTTGCACCGAGTAATAAATTTGTGAATGTGTCTAGTGTACAAGTATTGAGTAGTTTTGGGGGTGGTACGCAAAGTGGCATTATCAAAGGAATGATTACAGCAGCAGATAATGGGGCAGATGTGATTTCGATGTCGTTAGGCGGTCGCTCTAGTGCGAGTAAACAACGGGCATATCGTCAAGCGGTAGAATATGCAAATGAGAAGGGAGCAATTGTTGTAGTGGCAGCAGGTAATTCTAATATGAATGCTAAAGATTATGCTCCTGCAAATACACCTGGTGTAATTACCGTAAGTGCTGTAGATGAGACGTTAACAAGAGCCTCTTTTTCTAATTATGTTACAGACTTATCAAGAGGAATTGCCGCTCCTGGGGTAAATGTGTATTCTACTATTCCTAAAAATAAATATGCTTCTTATAATGGAACGTCAATGGCAACTCCTTATGTAGCTGGTTTATTAGGGGTAATGAAGGCGATTAAACCTGATTTGACAACAGATGAGGCATATCAAATTTTAGATAAAACAGGAATTGAAACAAATGATATAACCATGACAGGTTATTTTATTCAGCCAGAAGCGGCTGTTTTGGAACTTGTGAAATAAGATTTTGGATATACGATCCCGATAGCTATCGGGATCGTATATCCAAAATTATCCTACTGTACAACAACTTTCAACACCCTAAATCTATTCTCGGTTTGAACCTTTAAGAAATATACCCCTTTCGCAAAATTGGTAATATCCAATGGCTCATTTAGATTTTGAACATTCTTAAATTGTTGATTTCGTAAAACTCTTCCTTGTACATCTAATAATTGATACTCCAACGATTTTGAAACACCATTCATGACAATATTAAATTGACCATTATTAGGATTTGGAAAAACCGCTATATCCAATTCATCTTCTATTCTTTCGGTATTCGTAATCGCATCAATCGTTTGAACTAATGTATCTACCCCACAAGTATTCGTTACAACAAGCGTCACAGTATAAGTACCTGAGATTAAGTAACTATGTGTCGGTGAAAAACTTGAACTCGTATTTCCGTCTCCAAAATCCCAGTTAAAACTCGTAGGCCCTGCTGATGTATTTTGGAATTGGAACGTACTATCATTTAATTGATTGATGTTAAATCCAGCGACTACTGTAGCGTTAACATTCAACTGTAAAGTTGTACTATCCACTCCTACTGCATTTGAAACAATTAGTTTAACTTGCTTTTGACCAGGGGTAGTATAAGTTACATTTTGATTACCACTTGAAGTTGACGTAGCTGGTGTTGCTCCATCTCCAAAATCCCAACTATAAGTCGTTCCTGTACTACCTACACTATTATCATAAAAAGTAACAATCTGGTCTGTACAATTTGACCCCGCATTAGGATTGAAATTTGCTTTAGGTGGAATATTAGCTGTATTATCAATATTGATATTATCTAAAAATAAGTTGTTACCAAATCCATTTACATTTACAAAACGAAGAACAACAGAGTTTCCAACATAAGGCGTTAAATCCACTAGTTCACGTCTCCATTGATTAGCATTATTTGGAAAGAAAGCACTATTGACCAAACTTCTTGTGGCTAAAATAGGACCTGCTTTATGATAAATACCATTAGTAAATGTTGTACCACAATCTGTTGAAACATCCACTCTTAGCTCATCAGAAAGTGTTAGGTCGGTTTGTGCATAAGCTACATCAAATGTTAAAGTAGCATCAGCCATATTCGATAAGTCCAATAATACGGTCATAGCATCCTCTGTACCAAGTGAATTATAATTAAAATTATTCATATAGGATGCTGTAGTTGTATTACCACCTATACCATTAACAGCTATAGAGGACCAGGTAACATTTTGATCAGGATTGTTTATAGTAACAACAGTTGGAGGGAAAACACCACCATCAAAATCTTCCATTAATGGTGTCATGGCTCCATCTGATACAGAAATGTACTGACTTTGAAGTAGTGTATCACTACCATTTGAGTTCATTGTAGTTAACTCAATATCATATTGTCCCGTTGCATTAAATACGATTACAGGATTTTGAGAAGAATCCGTTGTTCCATTTACGAAAGTATAGGTATTAGGTGTAATTGTCCAACTCCAATTGTTCGGTATACTACTGGAAAGATCCGTAAAATCAACAGGTTGACCAATACACGTATTATTAGTACTTGCTACAAAATTAGTAGTTGGTGCACTAGATACTTCTTGTACATTAATGTCATCAATCGCTATATCACTTTCGAAGTTTGGACCTGTTATTCCTCTAAAGCGTATATTAACGACATTACCAATGAATGGTAATAAGCTAATTTTACGCTGTTGCCAACTGTTACCTTGATTTCCTCTTAATGGTACCATTACATCTTCTACCCATTGTGTTCCATCAAACACATCAACATGTAAGTCTCCCATAGTGGAACCTGACATGTGATACCAAAAAGATAATTCTGGGGAACTTGCCATTGTTAAATCTAAACAAGGTGTAATTAGAATAGCTTCTTGGAAGTTACAACCTCCGGATGCTTCTAAATACATATATTTTCCTGTGCTATTTCCTTGTGTATGATCATTATTGGGACCAGTATTGTTAGAATTAGTGTTGCCATTATTAGTTCTCCAGTCAATATCATCTACTACACCATTCGGTGGATTACTCCAGTTAGCAGGTAATGTACAGGTCACTTGCTCACAAGTAATGGCTACAGAGCAATTACCAAAGTTATCGAAATTAGCCGTGAATGGAAGTTGTTGAACATTATTCCAACTATACAAGAAATTAGATTTTAACGTGTCGTTTGTGATATATTCATCATTTGACATCGTTACCCAAGCATCCAAAGCATAAGGAATTGGTAAACTCGGTGTGATAGGCACTCCAAAAGTGTGTTGTGCATTACTTCCAGCTGCAATGGTATTGGTGAAAGTATCTGTAACAATAGCTCCTTGATCAAACTGATAACTGACGGTAAAGTTCGACTGAGGAACAACGCTATTATTGGTTATTTCAACCGTAACAAAAGCGGTATCGCCACCACAATTGGATAAATATTCACTAGGTGAAATAAAGGCAGAGAGTGTCAAATCATTTCCTAATAAACAACTTTTTAATACTGAAATGTCAATATTCACCGCATTTGTTCTACGCCCTCTTAATCCATTTGCTCCAATTGGACGAACAGCAAACCAACTATCATCATCTAAAGTGGTAATATCAAAGTGAAAGCTATTGGTCGTTGTTGTACCGATAGAATCCATATACTGATGCCCCAAAGCAAAAACGTCATAGCCTGTTGCTACATTAACAACATCCCATGTTAAGGTCATACTATCAGGACAAATAGAAGTTGCTTCAATATTTTGAACTAATGGAGCAATTGAAAGATTCGCATCACTTTCATCCATTACGCCTGCTCTACTAATTCTAATTCTAACTTGACCACTCACTTCAGCAGGTACAACCCAATCGTACCAACGATTGTCGCCTGTAAGATTGGCGATTGTAAACCAATTAGCACCATCATCCGTAGTATATGCAATATTAAAAATGCCACCTTCTCCAAAAGCATCCCAATAAATGCGCTCTACTTCTCCAGGTACAAATCCTTCTCCGCCCGTTGGATAAGTTACCATAATTTCATCATAGATATAATCAATGATCACATAATAGCCATGTGTACCTTGTGGAGCGGCGGTAGATGTTACGTTTAAAGTATAACTCCCAGCAGCAGGATCAACAAGTGTAACTTGCTCCATATTATTTAGGTGATCTTCTCCCCTTACAGCGTCTGCATTTAAGGTAGTTGCATTTGGTGTTGGATCAAGCACCCAAGGTTGGAAAGCGGTACCATCAGGTGTAATTAATTGTATGTCAATATCATTAACTAAAGCTGGTGCAGCTAATAATGTACCAGCAGGTTCTGCCCAATAGGTCATTACTTTGATTTGCTTCACACCACTTGGTACCGTAATTGTATGACTATTTATAGCACTTTGGCTAATTGTATCTTTGAAATAAGTCCCATCTTGTAGAATTTTAAACGCCCGATAGGCATTTACACGTCCCCAACCAAAAGTAAAATCTGGTCCTGGATTCCCTTGATCATCTGCTGAGTTGAGCAAAGCGGCTTTAATTAAAGCAGACTCTGGATTTTGTCCTCCATTTAAATCTTTATAAGCGTGATACAACTGAGCAGAAACTCCCGCAATACCTGGTGCTGCGGCAGACGTTCCTCCAAATCCAGAATAAGCATTAAAAGGATCAATAGAAACTTGATTTTGTCCATGTGCAGAAATATCAGGTTTCAAACGACCATCAGTTGCAGGTCCTCTACTACTTGAGCCTACGATAGTTCCATCTGCAAATAGATTAGCTGTAGCAATAGCATTTTTACCAATTTTATGACCACCTGTTACATTGCCCCATTGTGAACCTGCACCATAGTCACAATTCTGATTATTAGAATTGCCACCAGAAAAGACATGTAATAAAGAAGGGTTCTGCCAAGTCTGATTATCTACAACGATAGCCGTATTAGTATAACCATCATTACAACCATTACTATAAGATGAATTGGTAATCATCACTTGGTTATTCTGATGTAATTGTAAGGTATTGTCGCTTGCATAATTCGCCACATAATCCACTACATAAGTAAAAGCACCTGGTGCCATACCTGTAATCGTTGGATCAAGATTACCTGCTCCACTCATAATTCCAGCTACACCATCACCATGGTTAGATGTCGTACTCACCGTTGCTGTAGATTGATCCGTTCTATTTTTAAAATCAATGTGTGGCCCAATTGTACCATCATCTCTTACCAATACATTTACACCTGTTCCATCATACCTTAATCCGCCTGGTATCTTAGTATTTATCAAATTAGAACGGTGAATAGCACGACCTTTTCTATCATCAGGAATAATAGGTGGTTCCGTGGGTTCTACACTCATTACAAAAGGTAAGGCTGCCAATTGAAATAATTTATCTTGAGGACGTTTAACCGTAACTAATCTAGCCCCTGCTATGTGATCGACCACAGTTATATTTCTTCTAGCTAGTCGATTCTTAACTTCGTTATAATTTACATTTTCATAATACATAAAACTCACTTCAATATCATCACCATCTACTGCCCAATCTGGGTAAGGTGCTGCATGAAGTGTTTTATACAATTTATTTGCTGCAGTAATCGGATGTACACTTCTTACATTTAAAGTCGTCAATGTATTTCTATTCAAATTAGTTGGAATAGAAGCAATGTAAGTTTTGTGCGGAATATATGCTAATAACTCAATCCCTTGATTTTTGATTTGTTGCAATTGAGCATCATTCGGTATTTGGTGAAATTGCAATAATCGATAAAAATTATGATTTACAATTTCAGTAGGTAAAATATTAGGCTGTGTAATAAAAGCATCTAAATTAGCGGCTAATTCCACTGTGCCTGATTGCAGTAAGGTTTGTTTATCGTCTCGCTGGTGTTGAGCCGATAAGATAGTTGCGAACAGCATGTAACATGCTAAAAACGTGCATACAACTTTTCTCATAAATGTATATAGTTTAGTGAGCTAAATACTGATTAAATTCAAATCAAAATGAAAATTAAAGGAAGTCCGATGGTTTTGATATTTTGACCGGATAGAATGAGTGTTTTTAATACTTATAAAATAATTATGATAAGGTAGTTTTTCTCAAAGATAATTGATTTGTGATTTTTCATGCAACACTAGCAGATCTATTCTTAAATGACTAGTTTGAATGTCTTATATTTTACGATTTATACAATTACCCCTTGTTAATTTGTCTGACAAATAACAATCAAAATTTTTAGAGGTTCGCATTTTTGATAAATGTTTTAATATCGCTTTTGAAAATTATCAATGATAGTTATCGTATTTTAATCATAAAAAATTGATAAACTATGCAGAACCTAAAATATAGTTTAAGTTTTCTATTAGGCTTGTTAATCATAAGTAGTTGCAATGTAGATGATGGGGGTGTGAATGGTAATTGGATAATTCCAGAAAACGAAGTGCTTAATGGAGGTCCTGGAAAAGATGGGATTCCTGCAATCGGTAATCCCGAGTTAATTAATGCCAGTGATGCGACCTATCTAGAAAATAGCGAATTGATTATGGGGTGGGTAGAAAATGGCGAGGCTAGAGCCTATCCACATGAAATCTTGGATTGGCATGAAATCATTAATGACAAAGTAGGGAATCACGCATTTGCTATTACCTATTGTCCCTTGACAGGAACAGGTATTGGGTGGGAAGCTGCCATTGATGGTGTTAATACGACTTTTGGCGTATCAGGACTATTATATAATTCTAATTTGATTCCTTATGATAGAAAGACAGATAGTAATTGGTCTCAATTAGGACTAGATTGCGTTGAAGGAGAATTAGCTGGTCGTCAAATTGAAACATTCAATACGGTAGAAACAACTTGGAAAACTTGGGAAACTATGTATCCAAACACAAAAGTTGTTTCTAGAAATACAGGATATAATAGAGATTATGATCGCTATCCTTATAATAATTATCGGACAGATGAAGCATTACTCTTTCCTGTAAATAACTCCGATGCTCGCATTCATCAAAAAGAAAGAGTACATGGTATTTTAATCAATAATAAAGCAAAGGCATATCAATTTACTCCTTTTCAAAATGGCGTTACTGCTATTCAAGATGTTTTTGAAGGGAGTGATATTGTAATTGTTGGTTCAGAACCTCAAAATTTTATAGTTTCCTTTTATCGCCAATTGGAAGATGGAACAACCTTAGATTTTACCGCCATAGATAATGACTCCGCCACTATTTTACAAGATAATGAGGGGAATGAGTGGGATATTTTTGGAAATGCAGTCAGTGGAACTAGAGTAGGACAAAAACTTATACCAACCACCTCTTTCATTGGGTATTGGTTTTCCTTTCCTGCTTTCTATGGAGATGTAGAAGTTTATGAATAATGTATTCACACATAAATAGACAAAACATTCCTGTTAAAAAACTTATGATAACAGCATTTAAAATATTACCTTTAAATCAAGTAATCAATAAGTAATATAACATGACAGAAACTAATACTCGAACACATTACAGAGCTTGTAATTTGTGTGAAGCCATCTGTGGATTAGAGATTAAACTACGAGATAACGAAATTATTTCTATCAAAGGTGATAAAAACGATCCCCTTAGTAAAGGACATATTTGCCCTAAAGCAGTAGCTTTAAAAGATGTTTATTTAGATAAAAACAGACTAAAACAACCTGTAAGACGCACAGAAGATGGTTGGGAGACTATTTCATGGGAAGAGGCTTATGATGAAGTTGTTACCAATTTAAAATCCGTTCAAGCACAACACGGTGTCAATTCTGTGGGAATTTACCTAGGAAACCCTAATGCTCATAATTATGGTTCTATTCTCTTTGGGCGATACTTTATAAAAAGCTTAAAAACCACCAATCGTTTTTCTGCTACCTCTGCTGATCAGTTGCCTCATCATTTTGTTGGACATCAAATGTATGGACATTATTTCATGATTCCGATTAGCGATGTAGATCATACCGATTACATGCTAATTTTGGGAGCAAATCCATTGGTTTCCAATGGTAGTTTAATGACTGCTCCAGGCTTTGATAAGCGGATGAAAGCGATTAAGGAAAGAGGGAAAGTTGTCGTGATTGATCCGCGTAGAAGTGAAACGGCTAAAAAAGCAAGCGAGCATATTTTTATCAAACCAGGTACTGATGTTTTGTTTTTGTGGGGTTTGGTATATACCATTTTTGAAAATAATTGGATTGATTTAGGTCATGTAAAGGAACAGGTTAAAAACTTTGACATTGTAGAAACTTTAGTCAAAGATTATGCTCCTGAAAATATTGCAGATATCACAGGCATATCTGCCAAGACTATCCGACGCATTGCTAAGGAATTTGCTACTGCGGATAAAGCCGTTTGTTACGGTCGAATGGGCGTTTCTACACAAGAATTTGGCGGGTTATGTATCTGGTTAGTAAATTTATTAAATATCTTAACAGGAAATTTTGACACAGAAGGTGGTGCAATGTTTCCATCTCCTGCATTTGATTCGATTGCTAATGGTAGCAAAGGAAAAATTAATCGTTGGGAAAGTCGAGTTCGAAAGTTACCTGAGATGTTCGGCGAAATTCCTGCTTCTACCATGATTGAAGAAATCATGACTGAAGGTGAAGGGCAAATTAGAGCAATGGTAACAGCTGCTGGTAATCCAATTTTATCTACTCCCAATGGAATGGCATTGGATAAAGCTTTCGAGCAATTGGATTATATGGTATCTATTGATATTTATATCAACGAAACCACTAAACACGCTAATATCATTTTACCCCCCACAACAGGTTTGGAAACCTCCAATTATGACGTTTCTTTTCATGCTTTAGCTGCTCAAAATACTGCTAAATTTTCAACGCCTTGTTTTGAAAAAACACCTGAACAACGTCATGATTACGAAATTTATACCGAACTCGCCCTTAGAATGAGCAATGGAGCATCACGACCACCATTTGATACGCCTGAAGAAATGATTGATGCGGGATTGCGTTATGGACCTTATGGTAAAACGGGATTATCAATTGAAAAATTAAAAGAAAATCCAAGTGGGGTTGATCTAGGTGCTTTACAACCGGTATTACCTAAACGCATTTTTACTAAAGATAAAAAGATAGATCTTGCTCCAGGTCTATTGATAGCAGACTTAAAACGGGTACAAGCCTTTATCAAAAAAGCTAAAGCGACAACAGATGACCTATTACTCATTGGGCGTCGTCAGTTGAGAAGTAATAATTCATGGATGCACAATAGTTATCGACTCGTCAAAGGTAGAGACCGTTGTACCTTACTCATTCATCCTAATGATGCTCAAAAAGCTGGCGTAAAGGATAAAGAACAGGTAAAAGTTGCTTCAAGAGTTGGAGCAATTACCATCAAAGCAGAAGTATCCGATGAAGTCATGGAAGGTGTTGTTAGTATTCCACATGGCTGGGGACATGGTAGAAAAGGCGTAAAGTTGGACATTGCACAAGCACATGCTGGAGTAAGCATTAATGATTTAACCGACGAATTATTTGTGGATGAATTAACGGGTAATGCAGCTTTTAGTGGAGTGCCTGTTTCTGTACATATAGCTTAGTAAGCTCTAACTTGTTTTACCGTTACTTAAGATTATATTTTTCAGGATTATTTTAATGAATTTAAATTCGTCATACTTTCCGAAGTTTATGGCTAGGGCGTTTATTACTAAAATATATGGTATTTTACTCATTAGTCTTACATATTAATAGTGTCGAGTGGATTTTATATTAAAATAAGCCGACATGATTAATGTGTAAGACTACTTAGTTCTTGTGAATAATTTTTTAACCTAGTGAATTTCGTAAAAAAACTTCTTCTTCTTAGTTACCTTTTTAGCTCGATCCTCATTAAAAATATATTTCCATTTTTATCAGATAAAATATTTATAAAATGAATCCATTATTCAGAATTTTGTTATTCCTCTTCATTGGCATTAATCTCTCTTACGGTCAAAATTATCAAACTTTACAATCTAACAAAACAGGATATTATGATATTGAAGGTCTCACCGTGCAATATTTACCGTTATCTAGCTCTAATACGACAGGTTTAATAACCGGTGATACCACTAATATTTTAGAACTCGTTTATAGAAAAAATATAATTGGAGGTTGTCATAATCGTATTGATACGAGTTTATTTGGAATTCAACATAGTGTTTTTTCTAATGGAAATGAAATTTATCAAAATCAAAATGGACTACTGATTATTATCAAGCCTCAAGCTATGGTGGGGCAAAGTTGGAATTGTTATAATGATGC
>CAYLSF010000131.1:0-10766 GCA_964385675.1 uncultured Saprospiraceae bacterium | reverse complement strand
CGAATTATATCTTATTTCTGCAGTTCGATATTCGATATTCGATATTCGATATTCTACGGTTCAAAATAAATTTATTATTGATATAAAAATAGGGCATAACTCAAAAAGCTACACCCTATTTTTATAATAATTGAATTAAAAGGCTCTAAATACTAGCCACACTTCAATACTGTCTTTAATTGATACTGAGCATTTCTAGCATATTTACCACCTACTTTTTTGTAAGCTGCACAAGCTTTTCCTTTTTGATTTAAGCCTTGATATGCTTTTCCTAATTGATAGTGATAGCGATCATGTTTACGTACCGTATCATAAGAAATTGCTTTTTCTAATAACTCAATAGCATCATTGTATTTTTTTGCTTTATTCGCATTCGCTGCTTTTTTATACAAGAAGCTAGATACTGATTTTGCTACAGTCGTTTTTGTTTTTTCATTACCGAATTCTAATGCCTTATCAGCATAGAAGAACATACTATCTCTAACCCAACTTGCACCGCCACGGAATGTTTTTGACATACCGAAATACGCTCTTGCATATTCTGGGTTTAATTTTAAAGCTGCCTTGTATTCTGCTTGAGCGCCTTCTCTATCTCCAGCTTTCAATTTCCCATTACCGTTGATATAATGTAACTGTGGTAACATCTTATCAATTCTATTCACTAACTCCTCATCTTCTTGTTCCGTTGCAGAAGCTTTAGCATCTTGAAAAGCAGGAATTGCTGCAGCATAATCTTTAGCTTGATAGTGTCCATATCCTACTTTGTATTGTAATCCTGGAATTTTACTAGATGCCATTCCTTTGATTTCTTCGCCTTCTTCTCCTAATGTAGCACACTGCTCCACTACGGCATTTAAAGCACTTACTGCACCAGCAGGATCGGTTTCAATTAAGGCCATTGCATCATTGTATGCTTTTGTAACTTCTTCCTTTGTTTGAGCGGATACGCTTACTTGTAGGCAAATCATTAATGCTACAATCATTGTAGCTAAACGTGTAATTCTCTTCACATTCATTTTTTTAAAAAGTTCTAAAATAACATTACTGAGTAACGTCCAAAAAATAACTTAAACGTTTTAAGAGTTCTTTTAAATTGATACTTCACAAAAAAAGTCTATGAATAACCCACTATTCTACAATTTTTTTACTCGTCTCAATTCAAAATTCCTTCTTAAAACTTGTTCAACTTATTTTTTTACTGTTACTGAAATTATAAATTTCTAAGTCTGAAAAATTCCAAAAATAAATAAAGTCCATTCAATTCTTATCCCTTTAAAAATTGGATTTCTTAAATTTTACTTTAAAATTATTTTTTATATAAATTTTCCGTGTGTATAACGATACCTATATTAAATTAGTGTATCCTGTATTTTAGAAAATGTGTCATTTTTAACGAAAATGAAGTGTTTTTTACAGTTTTCTTAGATTTTAACATTCAAAGGAAATTAAAAATGATCCGCAAAACCAATCGCTGCAATACTGATTTTAAGTCCTTTTACTTTTTGAAGTTGAAGCATACAGCCTTCTAAAGTTGCTCCCGTTGTGATAACATCGTCAATGAGTAGAATATGCTTATTTTCCAATATTTGAGTATTCGTAACTTGAAAAGCATCTTTGACATTTTCAAATCGAGCAGCTCTGCTTTTTTGTTGGGTTTGTGTTGTGGTGTTGACGGTACGAATCAATACATCAGAACGCCAAGGTTTATTCGTAGCCTGAGCTATTCCTTTTACGATCATTTCACTTTGGTTATATCCTCGTCTTATTTTTTTCTTAGGGTGTAACGGCACAGGCAATATTAAATCGATAGCTTGAAATACTGAGGTGTCTTTTAAGACTTCACCATACATTGCTCCTAATCTAGTCCCCAAATCATGGTTTCCTTTATATTTGATTTGATGAATCAATCGTTGAACACGTCCTGATTTTGAAAAGTAATAGAAAGCATAAGCTCCTTCTAATTCAACTCTACCCCAAAACCGTTGAATCAATTCATTATCGGTAGGGGTTAAATGAAAATTAGTTTCAGGAAGTGCATTTTGACAAGTTAAACATAATTGATTGTTATCAGAAGACAAATGCTCTTGACAAACAATACAAAGTTTAGGATATATCAAACTTATAAAATCAGAAAAGGAGGGTAGTGTAATTTTTGAACTCATATTTTTTAAGGTTTAATGATACCAACTTTACTAATCACTGTACAACTAATCACCAATCACTAAGCTATCTTTTCAAATATTCCGAATAATTCATTTCCACTTCTAGGAGGAATGGAATTATGACAAGATTCAAATGTTTTTACGTTAAAATAAGGTTGAAAATAAGTTAAATATTCTTCTTTTGAACCCCCAAAAGGTCGTTTTACCAAATCCCCCTTTAAAGGAAAATTAAACCACAATCCCACTAACTTTCCTTTAGGAGCTAATAACTGATGCATAGTTTTAGCATATAATTTTCGATTATTAGGAAGTGGAGGAAAAGAACAAAAGAAGGTTTGTTCCACAATTATATCATATAAAACATGAGGTTGGTACTCAAAGAAGTTTCCTAAAATAGCTTGGTTTGTAGGAAAACTCGGTACTCTACTTTTAAATATTTCTAATGGTGGTTTGGCAATATCAAGAATATGAACATTTTTAAAACCAGATTGAAACAGATACTCAGCTTCATAAGCATTTCCAGCTCCTGGTATCAATATTTTCAAGGACTTATCAGCAATTTGATCAAAATAGGCTTTAATTGGTGTAGATGGATAACCAATATCCCAACCTGTTCGGTTCTCTTGATATCGAAGTGTCCAAAAATCTGTCTCTTGTTGGGTATTTTTGATGCCCATAATTTTGGTTTAAAATAATCCATATAACTCACCAGAAACCATATTCGCTACTTTACCCAAATCTTCTGGATTATTGATAAAATCTAATTCATCTACAGGAATAACCAATAATTTTCCCTCTGTATAATTTTCAATCCAAGTCTCATAACGTTCATTCAATCGCTTCAAATAATCTAAACTCATGCTACCTTCATAATCTCTACCTCTAGATTGAATATGATCAACAAGGGTTGGAATACTTGCTTTGAGGTAAATTAATAAATCAGGTGCTTTGATTTGTTGACTAATCGTTTTGAAGAGATTATAATAATTCATAAAATCACGCTGTGACATCAACCCCATATCATGCAAATTTGCTGCAAAAATATAGGCATCTTCGTAGATAGTCCTATCTTGAATTACAGTACGTTCGCCTTCGAGAATATTTACAATTTGTTTGTAACGACTATTCAAAAAATAGATTTGAAGATGGAAAGACCATCGTTTCATATCATCATAAAAATCACTCAAATAGGGGTTTTCTTCTGTATCTTCATAGTGAACATCCCATCCGAAATGTTTCCCTAGTTGGGTACAAAGTGTTGTTTTTCCCGCCCCAATATTTCCTGCAATAGCGACATGCTTTACTTTCGGCTGACTTGACTCGTTACTCATTTCTTATAACTGTATTCGATTATTTTGCTAAAATACAATAGTTCGTGAGGAATTTTAAATTAAAAAAAGGTTA
Organism: uncultured Saprospiraceae bacterium; assembly: GCA_964385675.1. GTDB lineage: Bacteria > Bacteroidota > Bacteroidia > Chitinophagales > Saprospiraceae > CAYLSF01. Next base: position 7,200 of record CAYLSF010000131.1, on the reverse strand, counting down.
AGTGATAAATCTTTGAAATTGTTAAATCCTTTCAATTTCAAATATGCAGCCATCAACTGCTAAATCTGTGTTTGGAAAGATAGATTTTGCTTCTTCTAATAAAGGCGTCAAGTCTTTATATCGAGGGGAAAAATGACCAATTATGAGTTTTTTCACCTTTGCTTTTGCTGCAATAGTAGCAGCTTGATGTGTACTAGAATGTACAGGGTGTTCCGCTAGTTTTTCAGCCACATCCATACCGAAAGTTGCTTCATGATATAATAAATTAACCTCTTTAACGACCTCTGCTAATGCCTCAAAATACCCTGTATCCGAGCAATAAGCAAAAGAACGAGGAGGAGGAGCTGGTAAAGTCAATTCATCATTTGGAATGACTTGTCCTAATGAAGTTGTAAAATCAGCCCCAGCTTTAATATCATTTATCAACTGATAGGGGATTTGATATTCTGCTATTTTCTCTTTTATCATTTTACGAGGTAAAGGTTTTTCTTTAAACAAAAAACCTACCGTCGGCACACCGTGTTGAAGCGATATCGTATGAATTGTACAATCTTTATTTTCAAAAATTTGAACACCTTGATTAGTATCCAATTCATGAAAAACCAACGGGAATGGCGTTGATTCTACATAGCTAATTCTAAGATAAACGGTTAACCATTCTTCCAATCCTTTAGGACTATAGATGTGCAACGGTTCTGTACGTCCTTGTAACCCAAAAGAACCTAATAAACCAGGTAATCCCAAGATATGATCGCCATGTAAATGACTAATAAAAATATGATTAATCTTACTCCTTTTGACTTGGAGATTAGCGAGTTGTACTTGAACGCCCTCTCCAGCATCTATCAAAAATAGTTTTTCATTAATGTTCAAAACTTGAGCAGATGTATATTTTCCATTAGCAGGACAAGCAGCATTGCTTCCTAGTATTGTGAGTTTCATTATAACTTCTTTGTTAATTATCTTAATAAATACCCCTAAATAAAAAATGCGAATTCTGGAATAGTTCCAGAGTTCGCATTTTAAATATATATGTTCTGAAGAATTAACTATTCACCAGCCTCTTCTTCTTGTCCTTTTAATTCTCTTTCAATCGTTTCCATTAACGCAAAATCAATACTTTCTTTTTGCGTTGGGAATATTTTTAAGATAGTATCTAACCTAGAAATAGTAATTAATTTCTTCACACTTTCATGCTCAACACCTGTTAAAACAAAAGTTCCGAAATTTGACCAAAGACGATTAGCTGTCAATATGGCACTTAAACCTGACGAATCTACAAATTTCACATCAGCCAAGTTTAAAATCAAACTACGAACACCTTCATTCCTCAAAATAACAAATTCTGACTTTAGGCTAGGGGCAACAACTGAATTCAAATTTTCTTCTAATAAGGAGAAAATAGTGTATTTGTCCTCTTTTTCAACTGAATACTTCATAATATTGATGAGTTATCTTATTTGTTTGTCCCGATACCTATCGGGATGTTTCTGAATGCAAATGTATGAATAAACAATTCTTAATAGTGAATAAAGTTAACTAAAAATTTTGAATTTTGTTGACTATTTGGCGTTGGCACTATTTTTTAGGACTTCTTATAATTAATTGCTACTCAAAACTTTTTTTTAAAGTTAAGAAAGTTTATATTTCGTATTGGATTGATGAATTTTGTTAATTTTCAACCAACTTTTTAACAGTTACGTTATTTATTGTATAATTGTTGATTAGATCAAAATTAACACCTACTGTAGGCAACAGAATCAGGGTAAAATTTGTATAGTATGTAGTGTTGTCTGTTCAAGTAAATTATGAGACAACCATAAATTAATAGTGAACTTACAATTTAATATCATTGAGCATCTTTTGTAGCCTACCTTAACTTTTAAAAATATTAATCAACATACAAATCAAAATAAAAGGCTAACTAGTCGCATTTTTATTTAATCTCATTATCAAATGACTGTAGTTGTTTGATAATCATAAGGAGTAATTGATTATGAAAAAATTTTCGCCCAAAGTCAAGGAAGTCATTTCTAATAGTAGAGAAGAAGCTCTACGATTAGGGCATGATTATATTGGGACGGAACACCTCTTATTAGGCATTATGCGTAAGAAAAGCAATTTGGCTATAAAGGTGTTAGCGTCATTAGATGTTGATCCGAGAGAATTACGTCAATCAATTGAGGAGTCGATTCAGCACAAACGAGGATCAAAAACCAGTTTTAACGTTGGCAATCTACCACTAAGTAAACACGCAGAGAAAGTACTTAAAGTGACCTTCCTAGAAGCTAGGATGTTGAAAAGTGAAGAGATTGGCCTAGAACACTTAATGTTATCTATTTTGAAACAAAAAGATAGTTTAGCTTCTCGTATTCTACATCAATTTGATGTAGATTATAATATCTATAGAGAAGAATTAGAACACGTCTCGCAAGAAGAAAATATCAGCGACCATATTCGCATGGAAGCCCCTAGCGATAGAGATCAAGACTTTGAAGATGATGACTCTCCTAGAGGATATCAATCGAGAGAACGCTCAAGAGGCAATACAAAGTCTCGCACACCTGTGTTAGATAATTTCGGTAGAGACGTTACCAAATTAGCAGAAGAGGGTAAACTCGACCCTATCATTGGTAGAGAAACGGAAATTGAGCGGGTTTCTCAAATTCTAAGTCGTCGTAAAAAGAATAATCCTATCTTAATCGGTGAGCCAGGTGTTGGTAAAACTGCAATTGTAGAAGGACTAGCCTTACGTATTACGCAACGCAAAGTATCAAGAGCTTTATTCAATAAGCGTATTGTGATGTTGGATTTAGCGGCTTTGGTAGCCGGTACAAAATACAGAGGACAGTTTGAAGAGCGTATGAAAGCTATCATGAATGAATTGGAAAAAACAAGAGATGTTATCCTATTCATTGATGAGATTCACACCATTGTAGGAGCAGGAGGGGCAACAGGTTCTTTAGATGCGTCTAATATTTTCAAACCAGCCTTAGCAAGAGGAGAATTACAATGTATCGGTGCATCTACCTTAGATGAATACCGTCAACACATTGAAAAAGATGGTGCGTTAGACCGTCGTTTCCAAAAAGTAATGGTGGATCCACCTTCATCAGAAGAAGCTGTTAATATCTTACACAACATCAAAGAGAAATACGAAGATTTCCATAACGTATCTTACTCTGATGATGCAATAGAAGCTTGTGTTCACTTTAGTACACGCTATATCACAGATAGACATTTGCCAGATAAAGCGATTGATGTACTGGATGAAGTAGGGGCAAGAGTTCACTTGAAAAATATTCACGTTCCAAAACATATTACTGCATTAGAAACGCGTATTGAAAAGCTGAAAGAAGAAAAGAATCTTGCAGTTAAAAATCAACAATATGAGCGTGCAGCAGACTTGAGAGATGATGAGTCAAAACTAAATCGTCAATTGGAGTTTGCGAAAATGGAATGGGAAGAAGAATCAAAAACTAAACGCTACCCTGTAGATGAAGATGATATTGCGGAAGTAGTTGCAATGATGACGGGTATTCCTGTTAAACGTGTGGCTCAAAGCGAAAGCAACCGTCTAATCTCTATGTCTGACGATTTACGTCAAGCCGTAATCGGGCAAGATGATGCGATTGAGAAAATCACGAAAGCGATCCGTAGAAACCGTGTCGGATTAAAAGATCCTAAAAAACCAATTGGTTCTTTTATCTTCTTAGGACCTACAGGAGTTGGTAAAACAGAATTAGCAAAGGCATTAGCTCGCTATCTATTCGATACAGAAGATGCTTTAGTTCGTATTGATATGAGTGAATACATGGAGAAATTCAGTGTATCTCGTCTTATCGGTGCGCCTCCAGGATATGTAGGATATGAAGAAGGTGGTCAATTAACGGAGCGTGTAAGACGTAAACCTTATTCTATCATCTTATTGGATGAGATTGAAAAAGCACACCCTGATGTGTACAATATCTTATTGCAAGTTTTAGATGATGGTCAATTGACAGATGGTTTAGGACGTAAAGTGGACTTTAAGAATACCTTGATTCTAATGACATCTAATATTGGTGTTCGTAAATTAAAAGACTTCGGAACAGGGTTAGGTTTTGCGACTAAGTCTAGAAGAGATTCTTTTGATAAAGACACAAGAAGCGTCATTCAAAATGCGTTGCAGCGTACGTTCTCTCCTGAGTTTTTGAATCGTATTGACGATGTCATGATTTTCAATAGCTTGAATCAAGAGCATATTTTTGAAATCATTGATATTGCATTAAAAGACTTGTATAAGCGATTGGAAGGCATGGGTTACAAACTAGAGCTTTCTGAGGATGCGAAGAAGTTCTTATCTGAAAAAGGCTATGATCCTAAGTTTGGAGCAAGACCATTGCACCGTGCTATCCAAAAATACTTGGAAGATCCATTAGCTGAATTTATCTTAAGTGATCAAAATAAAGAAGGCACTTTAGTAGCTGCTTTGGATAAGGAAAATGAAAAATTAACGATTGAAAAAGAAGTAGAAGCGACTGAAGCATAATTTATTATGTGAATATATATTGGAAAGCCCTATTCGTCATTATGATGAATAGGGCTTGTTATTTGTAACTGATGACTTATTACAAAGGAGCAATAATTTTCTGCTCTGCTTCTATTGTTATTAATGGCTCAATCTGTGTTTGAATTTCCTTTTTCAATAATTTTAAAATTCCCTTTTTTACAAAATGCCTATGAACCACCAAACCAATAGAACGAACAGGAACAGGACTAGAAAATTCTTTTAGATACGAACGCTCAGACTCTGGAAAATCTAATGTAGCTAAATAAGGCAATAAGGTTACACCGTTATTACGATTTACAAATTTTAAGAGGGTATCAATTGTACCTGATTTATAGTCTAAATTTCGATTAATGGTTCGTTTACTTCTTAGGTTACAAATACTCTCAATCTGCGTTCGCATACAATGCCCTTCTTCCAATAACCAAAGTCTATCAAAATCAATATCATCTACCATAAAGTGATGTTCTATCATTCCTTCTACTTTGTCAAATAATAAGAAAGGTTCATGATAGAGTAATGTCTCTTTTAAATTTGAATTGTTTAAAGGGATAGAAACAATCCCGATATCCAATTCCCGCTTCTCAACTTTTTCCACAATCTTTTCCGTCGTCATTTCGCTTATGATGAAATGAACATTTGGAAGTTTTCTTATGAATTTATTTAAAAATAAGGGTAATAAATAAGGAGCGACCGTTGGAATAACGCCTATTTTAAGTGTACCACTTATTTCTCCTTTCAAGGTATTTGTAATTTCTTGAAGGTTATCTAACTCCTTTGCAATGACTTTAAGTTGCTGAATAATCGTTTTTCCTTCTTTAGTAACCGTAACGGGCTTTGTCTTTCTATCAAAAATCTTAATACCAATTTCTCCCTCAAATTTTGCAATCATGGTGCTCAAAGTCGATTGCGTGATAAAACACTTTTCTGCTGCTTGTCCAAAGCTTTTTAACTCTCCTACGGCAATTATATATTCGATTTGCTGAATATTCATCTATTTTATCAATATTAGTATTTATAATATCGTTTTTATCAATTAAAAATACCCTATATATTTGAGTTGTCAAAATGAATAGGCAGATGAGTTGATAATTGTTATACATTTTTAGTAATTATTCAGAATAGAGAGGCGAGATAAGAGAATAGAGATAAAAATGTTTGTATTGTGATGTGTTATCATTAGTAAACTCATCTTTTATCTCTATTCTCTGCTCTACTGATAGTTACAAAAACCTTTAAAATTTGAAAAAAATGAATGCAACCATTAGAGAAGAATTATTACAGACAACATCAAACTCAACACAACCAAAGGATTTCGGCAAACTATTACTAGACATCATTAACAAATTAGATATTTGGCAACAGGAGATTAAAACCATCAGTGAGCATTATCAACCTACAATTAGCTCGTAAATTTTATTTTGAACTCAATAATGTATGCTGCACAATAATTCTTCGGGGTTGTTGTGCTTTTTTATGCACCAAAATAGTAGCAAGGTACACCACTAACCTTAGTTTCAACCGCAAATAAACCACCTGCTAATGGATATTTTCTATGTTGCTCTAGATTCATATCTACACTAGCTGTTGTAATATAAAGTGTTTTTAAATCTCTGCCCCCAAAAGCACAAGAGGTAATATTTAAGGCATCGATTGCTACTTTTTCTAACAGTTTTCCTGTATTCGGGTTAAAACGCCCAACAGCACTTCCATTCCACAAAGCAATCCATAGCATACCTTCAGCATCAATGGTCATTCCATCAGGATAACCTAATTCTTTAGGAATAGTAATTACAGTTTTAGGATTTGTAATATTTCCCGTTTCGATGTCATAATCATACGCTTGAACGCAAGAGGTGTAAGTATCTATATAGTACATTGTTTTACCATCTAAAGACCATACTATTCCATTTGAAATCGTAACATTGGGTATCATTATTTGAGATTCACCCGTATGTTCTATCTTGTAAAGTGCTGCAGTGTTTGGTGTATTTCTATCCCAAATCGAACCCACCCAAAATCGTCCCGCAGGATCACATTTTCCATCATTAAATCTTAGATTTTTGGGATGTCCTGTGGGTTTAGATAAAATAGTTAATGCTTCGGTTTTTAAATTTAAATGATAAATACCATCCTCTAAAGCTACTGCAACATGGCTATCTTTTGTTGGGACTACTGTTCCGATCTTTTGAGGTAGCACTATTGTTTTTTGTGAATTAGTGATGGGATTAAAAATAAATAGTTGCTTTCCATCAATATCTACCCAATATAATTCTTGAGTTTTCTCGTTCCAGATTGCTCCTTCTCCTAACTTAGCTTTTATAGGAAGTATTAGTTTAGCTTTCATTGATTTAACTATATTTAATTTTTAACGCTCAAAATTACTTTTAATCTCTTGAATATTATGACTAGCAAGTATTGAATCCTATCAAAATTATATCAATTTAGAGGATGCGAGAGGTGACTAAAGATATGAATTCTAAATATAAGGAAACTTCTGAGGGCGGATTAGCTATTAATTTACCTGTTATTAATTCTTATTGTTGAGTTCGATTTTTTGAGATTAAAGGCTTTTATCTTATAGATAAGATACTATCATTTTTATTGATTTTTCGTTATTTTTGTATAAAACGATAGTATGGCAAGAAAGG
>CAYLSF010000130.1:0-10785 GCA_964385675.1 uncultured Saprospiraceae bacterium | reverse complement strand
ATCCAAATAAAAAAGCCGAAGAGGCTAAACCAATAAAAAAGGCAGCATAATGCTTTTTTAATAAATATTTAGGCAATAGGAAATACAGTGTAAAATAAGTAGCAATGATAAAAACAGGCATGGCTACCAATTCACTAATAAAAGCCTGTCCGTATTTATCTGTGTAGCTTCCATACAGCAAACTGTAAAACAACCAGAAGGCTACCCAAAATAAGATATGCCAAAAGATACGTTGCTTGGTATTGATGTAAGTTTTAAAAAATGCTGTATCCATCTAAGAAAATGACCATTTAAATTGTGTAGTGTTGCACCCCAAATGAACTTATCATAAGCAAAATCCTATTTTTAACACTTCAATAACTTTTTGATTATAGCTTTTCTTTATAAATCCCAATACGCTCGTTTTATTTATAAGCCTAATAATCAAAAACTTAACTCGTTGCAAATTTTACTTACTCCTTATTGTTTATCAAAAAAGGGTGCTATTTTAAAAATGTACTATTCTAAAAATAAGGATTAATCCAATAGAACGCTTCGATTCGGTTTGTTTATAGACAGACTACCTTCATTCACCTTTTAATTACTTTTTTAGAGCTATGAATAGCATAAAAACGCCTAATTGGTATTAATCTCTATTTTTAAAAAATTGGTCGAAAAGAGTCTTCTTAAAGTAAATAGCTTGGCATATTTGTAGTGCGAACAATTAGTGAGAGTGTATTCATTAAGAGATACATCAGAAGGAGCTACGGCTCCTCTTTTTATTTGAGGAATTTGAAATTAATGCTCATTTTGAAATATAATTTTTACCTACCTTTATACCCATCAATTAAATGTCAAACCTTGCAGCCATGAAATATTATGTATTCCTTTTTTCAATTCTATTCCTCATCAGTTGCCAAAATCAACCTAAAGAAACTGATAATCAAGAGCAAACGACTCAAGCAGAATCTGTAAATGATGATTTAGTTTTTAGCACAGATACCATTAATAGATTTGAACCAGAAATGCTTCGATTCGATAGTTTGGATCAAGTAAATGGCTACATGGATGGCGGTATTTTATTTACAGGAAGTTCTAGTATTCGGATGTGGTCAACTTTAACGGAAGATATGGAGGGTTATACGGTTTTAAATCGTGGATTTGGTGGGGCGACCATTCCTGAGGTTCTATTGTTTTCTAATCGCTATTTAACAACTCATAAGCCTGATATTGTCGTGTTTTATTGTGGTGAAAATGATATTGCAGAAGGGGCAAGTCCAGCAGATGTTTTAGCGTCTTTTAAAACTTTCGTTCGTGTCTTAGAAACTAAAATGCCTGATGCAGAATTGGTTTATATCACTATGAAACCTTCCGTATCTCGTTGGCATTTGTGGGAACAATATAAAGCAGGAGATGCTTTAATTCAAGAATTTGCTAAAACTAAAGATTTCATCAAAATTATGGACTGTAGTCAATCTATGTTAGCAAAAAATGGTGAAGTCAAAAAAGATATTTTCATTGAAGATAACCTACACATGAATGCAAAGGGTTATGCGGGTTGGACAGCTCAATTGCGACCTATTCTAGCAACCTATGAATAAAGGGCGTCAATTTTTTAGCAAAATATTGATGGGCTTTTTCATTTGGATGTATATCATAAGGGATATGACTGTATTGCTCACTAGGTAAATCTAACGCCATATCCAATACAGGAATATTTTCTTTTTTACAAAAATCAATGATTTCAAAATTTTTAGGATGCTTGGTAATAATAGCAATGCCTAACTGAATATTATTTTCTAAGCAAAGTTTTTGAATGGCTTTAAATATCAAAAAGGTAGTTGTTCGATGTGTCTCAGGGTATTCTCTAAATCGTTCAGCAACTATTTGTAATGCATTGATTACAGAAGAATTTGTCCTTAAATACCAATGATGATATAAATCATTCCATTGTTTATATTGAATAGTTCCATCACTATAATACGGTATTCGGCTATTTTCAAAAAGGGGTTTAATCTCTTTAGAAGAGTTTTCAAATCCCGTTTTCAACCCTAATCTAAAATTATTGGATAGTACATTTCGCTCATCATGAAATTGAGCATAATTGATAATACAGACTTTCGGTATTTTTTTATCAATAATTGCTTTTTGTAGTTTTAATAGGGCTTGAATTGTACCATATCCTGGGCAAGCATGATTATTAATCTTCGTGGTAGGCATAGCTTGTTGAACTAAATAAGGATAATTCAATGAATCATCTACCCCCATTCCATACGTAAAAGAACAACCATGAATATCAACAGTTGGCATCATTGGCGTAATACTATTCTCAATAAAAGTAGTTATTCGATTTTCCGTATGGGTACAAGTGTATTTAACTTTATCATTAATAGTAACAATATATTGACCCGCATTCAATGCAAATCCCAGTGTAGAATCAGGAATAATACACGATTCAGGTGTTGATTCTATTGAATAAGAAGTAAGTATAAATGGTTGGTAATCATGTAATCGTAAAACGATTTCTGATATAATAAAAGAGATGATAGCAATGATAAAGAATTGAATAAATTTATTAACCATCCCCTATTTTTGTGTTTAAAATCCAAATTTATCAATAATTTGCGACTTTGTTCATTATAGATAAATGACCTTATCGTCGAAAAAAATATGCCAACAAAAACATTAGGATTACATATACTAGCAGAATATTACAATTGTGAAGCCGCAGTATTAGATAAAATAGAGATTATCAAAGAAGCGATGAACGAAGCAGCAAAAATTGCAAATGCAACTATTGTCGAAACGGTGATTCACCAATTCTCTCCTCATGGTGTTTCAGGGGTTGTTGTCATTGCAGAAAGCCATATTTCTATTCACACTTGGCCAGAACACAATTATGTCGCTATTGATATTTTCACCTGTGGTGAAACTTTGGAAACTCAGAAAGCTATTGATTATTTGAATGGTATTTTCAAAGCTCAATCCATCGTTGTAAAACAAATAAATAGAGGTGTTATAGCTATCCATTAAAATACGAATAGATACTACTCATTTATTGAAATAATGCTTCTACTAATTTAGATGGACAGTTAATTTAAAAAGAACGTACTATAGAGTATATATTCTTTTCAAATCAAAATTATTCATCTTATGAAAATACTTAATTTCTTGACTCTGGGCATGTTAATTTTTTTCTATCAAATAATAAATGCTCAAACTTTTACCGAGACTATAGAAACTCCATTTGAAGAAGTTAGTCAAAGCTCAAATGCATTTGCAGATATAGATAATGATGGAGATCAAGACGTATTAATATCTGGTAGAGATTTACTTGGAATACCTATTACTAAATTATATAAAAATGACGGGTTAGGGATATTTACTGAAGTAGTGGGAAGAACTTTTGAAAACTTACACTCTGGAACTATTTCTTTCTTAAATGTAGATGGAGATAATGATATAGATGTTCTCTTAACAGGTCGAAATACATCCAATATTCCAATCGCTAAATTATATCTAAATGATGGACTCGGAGTATTTACTGAAGTAGTGGGAACGCCCTTTCAAGGAGTTTTTAATAGCGGAGTCGATTTTGGAGATATTGATAATGATGGTGACCTTGATTTACTGATTTCAGGTACGGATATAACGAATAAACCTAGTACCATTTTATATCTCAATGATGGCAATGGTGTGTATAGCGATTTGACAGGTACACCATTTGAAAATATAAGTAAAAGTACAGTCGATTTTGTCGATATTAATGGAGATGATAAAGTAGATATATTTATAACAGGACAAACCCTAACAGACGAAAAGATTGCTAAACTATATCAAAATCAAGGTAATGGAAATTTTACTGAAATAATTAACACGCCTTTTACAGGAATTATAGATGGCTCAATAGCTTTTGCCGATGTCGAACAAGATAACGATTTGGATTTAATCATGACGGGAAGTACAAGTAGTAATACCGGTATTACTAAATATTATAAAAATGATGGAAATGGTAATTTCACAATTGTATATCCTTCTCCTTTTATACAAATACAGAAAGCAGCGATAAAATTATCCGATTTAAATAGTGATAGTTTTCCAGATTTAGTCATAATAGGAAATACCCTTAGTAATACAAAAACAACTAAGGTATATTTTAATGACCAAAATGGTAATTTCATTGAGATAACGGAAAATGAAATTGAGGGCTTGACTCAAAGTTCAATCACCATTGCAGATATAGATAATGATTCTGATCCAGACATGCTCATATCTGGATTAGATAATAATAATAATCCTATCACAAAACTATACACGAATGATGATGACTGGACTGGAAAATATGAGTATTTAGGTAATACTCCTTTTGTTGGATTACCTACATCTTTAGATTATGCAGATATTGATAATGATGGTGACTTAGATATATTTATGGTAGGCTATATTGCTAACACCCTTTTTGCCAAATTATATACAAATGATGGATCTGGAAATTATACAGAAGTTTTAAATACGCCATTTGAAGCATTAGAACATGGTGATGTTGATTTTGGAGATGTGGATGGAGATAACGATATAGATCTTATCATTATGGGGAAACGTTCTACCAATGATGATCTAGTAGAATTATATTTAAATGATGGAACAGGCAATTTTTCAGCATCTACGACGTCCTCTTTCACTAATGTAGCTTTTGGTGCATTGACTTTTGGAGATATAGACGGTGATAGTGATTTAGATTTAATTATCTCTGGAAGTATTCAATCTAATTCAATAAATGCTACTACGAAAGTATATAAAAATGATGGCTTAGGCGTATTCACAGAAATGACGGGAACAACTATAGAAGGCGTGATAAGAAGTACCATTAATTTTGGAGACATAGATGGTGATAATGATTTAGATTTAATTATTTCTGGGATGAATTTTGGTGTTGGAATCACAAAACTATACCTCAATGATGGAAATGGAAATTATACAGAAAAAATGGGAACTCCATTTTATGGAATATATGATGGTGACATTGAATTTATAGATGTAGATAACGATAATGATTTAGATATAATCGTTGCAGGAATGTTTTACTCCTATATCTACATCAATGACGGAAATGGTAATTTTTCATTCGATACTAAAAATCATCTTGATGGATTATTTTACCCTAGCATAGCAACTGCTGACGTAGATGGTGATGGAGATATGGATTTCATTCATGCTGGGTCTAAAAACCCTGCTATAAAAGTTTTAAAACTATATGTTAATAATGGAAATGGAATATTTAAACCAGTACGAGGACTTCCGTTCAAAAAAGTAAATGATGGTCTTGTCGCTTTTTTAGATGTGGATCAAGATAACGATCAAGATGTTTTAATTTCAGGATTTACAAACTCCGGTATAGAAACTAGATTATACTTAGATGGTGGTATAATTACTTCTAGCAAGGAACAATTTGAATCCAAAAATTTGAACTTTGTAGTATATCCCAATCCTGTTACGAGTCAAACCATTCACATTAGTTTTAAAGCTCAAGAAAATCGGGAGATTCAAATAGAAATGTTTGACCTAACTGGTCGTCTGTTATTACAAAAAAATCAAGTCGTTCCGTTTGGAGAACAAACGCTTTCCATAGATATTTCAAAATTATCTCAAGGCAGTTATTGGCTGAATGTAAATGATGGTTTGGAACAAAATACTAAATTATTTTTTGTGAAATAATGGTTTCAATCATAGATTCAAAATATAATCATATTCAAAATGATAAGTATCTCCTAAGCTCACTAGAATAAATCCAGCCTGTTGTTCTTTTACAATAGCATCAATAAGTTTAGAAGCTGCTTTAATGTTATCATCATCCAAATGACTAAACGGTTCATCCAACAATAGAAAATCAAAAGGTTGCTGTAAGGCTCTGATAATAGCAATTCGCTGTTGTTGTCCATAAGACATGGTTCCACAAGTTTGAAGCAATAGGTCCTGCATTCCTAATTGCGTTGCCATTATTTCTATAGATATAGAAGGGGTATAATTGGGCGTTAGCTGCTTTTTTAACTGAATATTTTCTAAACCTGTTAAATCGGGAAATAAGCGTAAATCTTGAAAAACTAGAGATAATCGCTGTTGACGAATCATAGCCCAATCCTCTAAATTAAATCCATGCACAGATTTTTTATCAATTTGAATTTCCCCCGTGTAATCCGTCCTTAATCCATACATCACATGTAATAAGGTAGATTTCCCTTTACCCGACGCTGCTGAAATCAAATATCGTTTTCCTTTTTCAAAGGATAAATCCGTATCCCAAACTTCTGAAATATGTAAAAGCCTGTCCTGAATAGGAGCAGGCTTTACACTATTTAGTCGAATCATTTTATAGTAGGTTATTGGTTGTACGTTGTCTGTTATTCCTTTAACGGATAACCGATAACGGATAACCAAATTTACAACTCCGTATCCTCTTTTTTCTCAAATTTCTTACGCCACTCTTCTTGTTGTTTATAGCCTTCATTAATCGCCTTCATGATTAATTTCAAGCTATTTTGATCTTTATCTTTCATTACCATCACCGCAGAACTACCGTCCCAATTACTAGAAGAAGTCATATAATCCATTTCGGAAGCAAAAGGTGTATCATCGCCCGTCATTTTTGATAGGCTATTAAAGTCCATAAACATTCCAAATATACCATCTCCAATTTGACTCATCAAACTTTTATCCACTTGCTCATCACTAGGAACACCAGAAAGAGCTTGCTCTAAAATACCATCATTTGTAGAAACAAACATGATATTGTCTTGAATTTGAATCATAACATCTTTATTAGGAGCATCAACTTTATAACTATCTTTTCCTGTTTTAGACGCACCATTAAGCCCTACCATTAAGTCCATTAACTTATCAAATTGTTTCTTATCGCCCAATTTCATTCCCATTAAAAAATCGGGTTCTCTCTCTCCTTCTACGTTATAAGTAGCTACAAACATATCTCCATCAATGGCATCCGCTACATCATCTGTAGTTACATCATATTGTTCAGCCTGTTTATTAAAAAATCCGTCTGCTCCCTTATCTTTCATCAATTGATTAATACCTTTCATATTTAAAGCACCCGAAAAAACCATCCCTAAATCCTTAGTAGAAATATAGGATCTAAAATTAGTTTTGACTTCATCTTTTGCAATCAATTTAATGTCTTTCAATAAGCCACTTGATAAGTCATATTTTCCTTTAGTAGAAATTTTACCCGCTTCAAAATCGGTATAGCCTGCTACGGTATTGTCCATCAAGTCACTTCTTTTCAGAGATAACGCAGATAATTGAAAGCCAAATTCATCATAAAGCATAGCGGCAATATTGCTAGATGTCATCCAATAGCTAATATCATGTTTACCACCCAGTGCTTTTTGTACACTGCTATTCGCAGCTATATTATTATTTCCAGATAAAATATCTCCAATTTTCGTTTCTACATCTTCGCCATCAACTCTACCGGCAAAACCGATATTATCTGTCCATGCAATAACACCCTCGCCACCTTTAGTTTCCATGTACTTAAAATCACCACTCGACTGAATAGGATCTTTTGATTTGGAAACGATACTTTCTAATTTACCCACATCCGCAATTCCAAAGATTAAACCACCCGTCATTTCATTCATATTATCGCCATCAGGTGCAAAAAACAAGCTCGCATCTCTTGCTAAATCTATACCCGATTCAGCAGGGTTATTTAGAATATTGATTAACTCTTGCTCATCTCCTTCCTTTAATTCATCAATCATGGCTTGATAAAACTCCATTTCCTTTACCGCTTCAAAATCTGCCTTATCCATCAATTGTTGAGGATTAATAGATACCAAAAAAGAAGCATCTTCCGGTACATTATTTAGGGTACTTCCTGCATCAATACTCGCATTATTACAACTTGATAATCCAATTAAAACAACTAAGGCAAACATTAAGCATACTCTTAACACTCGATTCATCTTCATATTATTTTATGATTTCTATTAAAATAGTTAGACATGAAAGCTATCTTGTTTATCTTGTAAATCCTGTCTAATTAACGCCAACAATATTAGAAGAAATTAAAACGCCGACCTAAGTTGATAGACAAAATAAACTTCTACACCGACAATTTAAACTAGAATTATCTACATTTGTTAAAAATGATAAGATTCTAAATGCAATTGTTAGTTGACTTTAGTAATCAAATATTGCCATAAATATTCAGTAAGAAGCCAAAAAGGAATATCCCGATATCTGCTTATTGGCAGGCAAAATCAGAAGATTCGTATTGTTTTTATAAAAAATATCTGACTTCTGACAGCAATACCGATAGTAATCGGTAGGTCTGGCTTCTGAACAGTCAAATATTACCAATAAAAAAATGCTATGGAAGTAATCAAAAGTAAGATTAACCCTAACGGTCAGCAGTTCAAAAAAAACTACGAAGGCATGAAAGCCCTCTTGGAAAAACTAGATGAACATCTAGTAGAAAGTCGCTTTCAAGGTCATGATAAAAGAATTGCACGAGCCAGAAAAAACAATCAATACCTTGCTAGTGAACGCTTACAATTATTATTGGATAAGGATAGTCCATTTTTAGAATTGATGCCTTTGGTGGGTTTGGGTGTAGAGGGAAGTTTTGGACCGAATGGAACGACCATAACAGGTATTGGCTTAGTATCTGGAAAGTTATGTATGGTTACCTCCAACATTGGTACACGCAAAGGTGGAACGATGGATCTGGCTACCTCTCGGAAACACGTCCGAATGAATGAAATGATTCTTGAAAATCGTTTACCCTGTGTTCAATTGGTAGAAAGTGGTGGTGCAAATTTACCCGATCAAGCTAGAATGTTTGAATTAGCAGGAGCCAACTTTAGAGAAATTACACGTCGTTCAGAACAAGGTTTATCCACCGTTTCGGTCGTATTTGGAAATGCAACCGCAGGAGGGGCGTATGTACCGGGTATGTCTGACTATTCCATTTTTGTAAAAAAACGAGCAAAAGTATTTTTAGCGGGTCCTCCCCTCTTAAAAATGGCAACCAATGAAATCGCAACCGATGAAGAATTAGGTGGGGCTGAAATGCACTCAAAAGTATCAGGTGTGTCCGATTACTTAGCTGAAGATGAATTGGAAGGCATCAAACTAGCTCGTCAATTAGTAGCTACGCTAGAAGATCCAAAACCACACTTTACGCCTGAAGATACCATTGAAGAACCGATTTACAATCCTGATGAAATATTAGGCATACTTTCTCCCAATATTCGTATTCCTTTTGATGCAAGAGAAATTATAGCGAGAGTAACCGATGGTTCTAAATTTTTAGAATTCAAACCCGAATATGGCAACACCATTGTAACAGGCTGGGCAAAGGTTCATGGTTATATGGTGGGTATCATCGCCAATAATGGTGTTTTATTTTCAGAATCTGCCAATAAAGCAACACACTTTATCCAACTTTGTAATCGCAATAATACCCCTATCGTTTACCTTCAAAATATTACAGGGTTTATGGTTGGAAAAGCGTATGAAGAAGGTGGAATTATCAAGCAAGGGGCTAAAATGATAAACGCCGTTGCCAATAGCAAAGTCCCAACGATTACCATTAATATGGCATCCTCCTACGGTGCAGGTAACTATGCCATGAATGGACGATCCTACCAACCTCGTTTTATGTTTGCCTATCCTAATTCTAAAGTTTCTGTTATGGGTTCTGAGCAAATTGCTGGGGTGATGGAAATTATACAACGAGGAAAAGCAGAACGACAAGGACAACCTTTTGATGAAGAAAAATTCACTCCAATCAAAGAAAAAATCATAGCAGATAACGAGGCGGTTTCTACCTCCTGGTATGCTTCAGGACAACTTTGGGATGATGGCATCTTAGATCCTCGTCAAACTCGTAACTATTTAGGATTTTGTTTGGCAGTCTTTAATAATCAAGCTATTAATGGTTCGCAATCTTATGGGGTGTTTAGGATGTAGAGCTGTTATAAAGAATCGAGAGTAGAGAAGAGAGAGCAGAGACTAAAATGCCCATTTTGATATTTTGTGTGAAAATTATTATAGGACGCTGTCTTTAATCTCTGTTCTCTTATCTCTATTCTCTGCTCTAAGCAGTTATAAATTTGTTAAAATCCATTTTTTTAATAATTTCTGACAGCCTTTTTTGACTTTAAAACATTCTATTTAGGAGTGTCAAATAATCTGTTACCACGAACAGTTTATGCAAAAGATAATTACACCAATTTCAATTATTTTTATAGCCTTATTGTTATCTAGTTGTGCAGGCTATAGAGCTCAACTCTTCTCAGAGTCTATTGAGCTAGAGCCTAAAAAAAGACTAAAAAAACCTCAAACCAATTGGGAAACATTGACCATTCACGAATCCCCTCCTGATACTGCTTATATGCGTATTGCGGCTATCACCCTTACGAGTGGCTACTATACATCACAAGAGAAATTATATAAAAAATTAAGAAAGGAAGCGAGTCGCTACAATGCGGATGCCATCGTGATTACAGAACAATATGAAGTCTATCGAAAGTCCTTCAATGGCGTTCTACTCACCACATTAATATTGGATGTATTTACAGGCGGAGATATATTTTTCGCTGCTTCTGATGCCGTCAATGTAAAAGGAGAATATATTACGCCTGAATATACGGCTTATACTATTCGGTATTTGGAGTGATGGTCTAATGAACCTTTTTGGGTTGTATAAAAATGCAACTGAAACGTTAGGTTGAAATTTAGATATTGCTTCGGTCTTTGTATCGTCTTTTAGTCTTACTATGG
>CAYLSF010000129.1:0-10815 GCA_964385675.1 uncultured Saprospiraceae bacterium | reverse complement strand
GTACAATAAACTCTGATTTTGAACAAATGATAAAACTTGGAATTAGAGATTATAGTTCATAAAATGAAGTTTTTACAATCATGGTTGGTAGGTTTTATACTTGGATAAAAGCATATCATAATTCAATCATAAAATTACCAGATGAGAATGTAATGAAGTGTAGGAAGTGTTTGCTATTTTTTGAATGAAATGCAACAACAGCTATCCTTGTATTTTGATTATTTAAAAACCTTTAGGTAAGCGAAGGATAATCAATAATTACCACATTAGGTTAGTTTTGGTAGAATAAAAAATCACACCCCTTGAAATAATTTTACATGTAATTTTATCTCCCCATCTATTCCCACAACTCATCTCCATGATAATCTTCACTATAGGCTACTGCACAGCTACAATCAAATTTTAGTTGCTTCTCAGGAAAAAACTTTTTGTACAATACGACACGTTTTTCTAAATCTAACCGTAAAGGGTTTTCACCTCCATTTAACCAAAGTCCCATATTTAAAATAGGCTCGTGTTTTGGAGGTCGCCATCCATCAAACTCACAAAATTCTGTATGATAAATAATACCAATCCCTAGTATTTTTTCGGTCATAAAAGTTTTATTGAGCGTTTGAAAATTGCTTTGTTGAAATGCTTTAATATCAGATAAAGCTTGTTGAAATAGAACCCCTGAAATACTCATTAAGATAACTGAAGTCAATATACCAATTATGAAAAAACGCTTTCCAATTTTAGAAGAAAGTTTCCAGAAACCTTTCCATAATAGCTGTAAGGCTAAATAATGAGGAATAAAAAATAATATGCCTATGCCAATTATCAAGAAAATTAGTCCATAAAGATTAATATGCGATAGAAATATCGCACAATAGATATACAAACAAAGGGAAACACCGTTAATGAAACTAACGAAAGGAATGAATTTAGCTTTTTTGATTAAAATTGGATAGAAAATAGTATTGATAAAACAGACTATAAGCACAATTAAAGCCCAATCGGTTGGATTACAAAATGCTTGAACGGTGTAATTAAGAAATATAGAAAATAATAACAAAATAGCATTTTCAATGCTAATGTGATGAGCTAACACTTTTGAAAAAAATACTTTCATAATTAGGTCAAGATTTTAATCGTCTATGATTAAAGGTTAATCAGTTTTTCATAAAATAAAACCTTAATTATGAATCTATTATTGTTTATCCATTGTTTCAAATTCCAAATTATCCAACACTCCAATCGGTATGAAAGGATTCCGCCCAAGATTTATCCACTCTTTGATACGTATGTGCTCCAAAAAAATCTCGTTGAGCTTGTATCATATTGGCAGATAATCTTGCAGAAGTAAGCGACAACCAATACGTCCATGCAGCAGATAAACAAGGGGTTGGTGTATTTTGCTCCAATCCATCTTTCAAAATTACTTTAAGACTCGCCTCTGATGCGTGTAAACTATTCAATAGCGTTTGATATGCTAATATAGAAGAAGCTGTTTTAAATATTTTAATACAATCCTGCATTAGATGCGAGCGAATAATACAGCCATTTGTCCAAATTCTAGCCAATTCGGTTAAATTAACCTGCCAATTATTAGCATCAGATACGGTTTTAATCAAATTAAACCCTTGATGATGATTGATAATTCGAGCGAATTGATAGGCTGTTTTTAACGCATTTAAGTCAATAGAAGCAGCAACAGCAGTACGATTGACTTTTTGAGAAAATTCAAGGCGTTCTTTTTTTAAGGCAGAAATATATCTGGCATATACCGCTTCTGTCATCATGGTATTAGTTGTGCCATAGTCCATAGCGGTTTTGCTTGACCAAGCCCCTGTTCCCTTATTACCCGCTTTATCTAAAATCAAATCTAATAAATACGTTTCGCCCTCCTTCTTTTGTAGAATTTTAACCATAATTTCTAGTAGGTAACTAGATAACTCTCCCTGATTCCATTCATGGAGCATGTTAGCTATTTCATCATAAGAAAATTGGACTTTCAATAAACTATAGACTTCGGCTAACAACTGCATTTCGGCATACTCAATACCGTTATGAATCATTTTTACAAAATGTCCTGCTCCCTCTCCACCTATATAAGTACAACACGGCTGACCATTCACATCTTTTGCCGCAATAGCTTCTAACACAGGAGCGACTTTTTGATAGCCTTCGGGTGTTCCACCAGGCATAATAGACGGTCCCCTTCTTGCGCCTTCTTCTCCACCTGACACGCCTGTTCCCAAGAAGGTAATACCATATTGTGCAGTTAAGTCAATTCGTCTTTTGGTATCTGTAAAGTGTGTATTTCCACCATCTATGATGATATCGCCTTTATCCAATATTGGAATTAAATCTTGTAGTACATGATCAATGGCTTTGCCCGCTTTTATCATAATCAAGATTTTGCGAGGTCGTTCTAATGAAGCTACAAAAGCCTTTAAATCTGTAAATCCTTGTATATTTTTGAAATTAGCATTTTGAGCTAAAAAATCCGATACAATATGTTCTTCCCCTGCCGTAGCACGATTATAAACCGATAAGCTAAACCCTTTTTCTGCTATATTTAAACTTAGACTACTTCCCATGACCCCTAAACCGATAACTCCAAAATTCATAGTTTCGACTTTCGACTCTCGACTCTCGACACACGATGTAAGGAGTGTCGAAAATCGCTCGCTATTATTTTATAACTGTTTTAAAATTTGTTGAACAACGACTTGTGGTTCGTTTTCAATGGATACTTTAATCCCATAATCAGGAATTTCTAAGGTATCAAATTGAGATTGAAGTAAATTAGACTTCATAAAATGCCCTTTTCTCGCTTCCATTCGTTGTTGAATCAATTCAAACGAGCCGTCTAAATAGATCCATTGAATATTCTTACCATAAGTATTTAATAAGGCTCGATACGTTTCTTTTAAGGCAGAACACGCTAAGACTCCTCCTTTTTCCCATGTTGAAAACGCCTCTCCTATTGCCTCTAACCACGGTTTTCTATCTGAGTCATTTAGCGGCAATCCCTTACTCATTTTAATAATATTGGCTTTTGGATGAAAGGCATCTGCATCATAAAATGGTATATCCAACTTCTTAGCGAGTAAGGTCCCTATCGTTGTTTTCCCACAACCACTTACTCCAAAAACGATGTATATCATAATTAATTTGACATTCGACTTTCGATATTCGACTTTCGGTAGTCTTGAATAAAGACCTAAAGGTACAGTAGATTTTAACGTAGCTCTAATGAAAATAAGGGAAAAAGGACTTGTAATTTGAAGTTAGGCTTGACTTTGCTCATACTCCTTTTTCAATAAAGCATAAATAATGGAGTCCTCTAGGCGGTCATTAACAAAATAATGAGACCTTAAAACCCCTTCTTTCGTGAAATCCATTTTGGCAATTAACTTTAGCGAGGCGATATTATTAGGACCTATCAACGCTTCTACCCTATTCAATCCCATTTCATTAAATCCATAATCCAAAATAACTTTTAGGGCTTCTGACATCAATCCCTTTCTTTTGTAACTATCTTCCAACAAATGATACCCAATCTCCGCTCTAAAATGTGCTTTAAACCAAGTATGATACCCACACCAACCAATTATCTTATTGGTGTTTTTATCAATTAATTGAAAGGTTAAAAAATCCTTATTAAACATAGATAACCCTTGCTGATATTTTGTCTTTTCTACCACTAATTCATTCATAGATGCTAAGCCTAAGAAATTCATTAGTTCATCCGTATCATACTGTTGATAAATATAATCATAGACCGCTTGTGTCAGTTTTCTTAAAATAAGTCTTTCTGTCTCTATGGTTTCGAATTGCATAAATATCTTGATTTATAGTACCGCCTCCTCCAACAAAGTAACCGTCTTCGTCTCTGTATCCATTTTAGCCTTAATACCAACAGGAAGGGTAAATTGGTTTTTAATGTGTCCGAAAGAATAGCCATACATCACAGGAATGCCTAGTTTCCCAAATCTATCATTCATTGTTTCCGCCAGTTTTAAAGACTTATCGCCTTCCTTCATTTCACAGCCTCTAAATATCCCTAAGATGACCCCTCTCGCTTTATCAAATTTACCCGCTAATAGCATTTGAGTTAACATTCTATCAATACGATAGGGTTTTTCTCCAATATCTTCTAAAAACACCAATTTTTTATCCATATCAATGTCATAAGGTGTTCCCATAAGGGAGGTGATCAACGTTAAATTTCCACCAATTAATCGACCTTTAGCTTTACCTTTTGCAATAATGGTTGAGTGAAAAAGAGTTTCTTCTTTGGTCTCATGTTCTTCTAGGTGTTCAATTGTATATTCTTTAGAAGGCGTCATAATTACATTTTGGACGTGTCTAGTCGTATAATCTGTAAAATCCGATGCTCCTGCAGGACCATGAAAACAAATCAACCCTGTATTCAAAAATATACCTTGTATTAGTCCTGTAATATCGCTATAACCAATTAATACTTTAGGGTTCTTTTTTATCATTTTATAATCAAGCATGGGTAAAATTCGACCTGCACCATATCCCCCTCGCACACACCATATTCCATCCACCGTTTTATCTTCAAACATTCTATTGACACTTGTTGCTCGCAATAAATCTTCTCCAGCTAGATATCCTTTTTCTGCTAATAGATGACTTTCATTATATTTTAATTTAAAGCCTAGCTCTTCTAAATTTTTAATCGTTTTCTCCAGTTGTCCTTTTGTAATTGGACTAGATGGCGTAACTAATCCAATAGTATCTCCTTTTTTGAGTCGTTTGGGTTTAATGATTTTTTTTGGAAAATTATTGTTAACCATATTTCTAGAAGTTGTTAATGCATTTGAAAAACTCATAAATGGTAAGCCAATCGTTGCTGCCACAATGCTTTTATAAAAATTCCGTCTCTTCATGTTTTTTTATTTAGGTATAAGGTGCGAGGCATAAGGTTTAAGGCTACCTTACTGATACATTTGTGTTTTGATAATAGAAGGAGATACATTTGGATATAACATGATATAAAACAAACTTTTTTCTGATTCCTTGTACTCCTTATACCTCTCCCGATAGGTATCGGGATTATACCTTACACCTTCACTCCAAAATTATTAAGCTAATTTAAGAATTTACGACCAAACAAAATGGTATCTTTACGTCGTGAGTAGAATTATGGCAATAGATTATGGCACAAAAAAGACAGGAATCGCTGTAACTGATCCGTTAAAAATTATTGCGACAGGATTGGATACCGTTCCAACGTACCAATTATGGGATTTCTTAACAACATATTTTAGGGAAGAACCCGTAGAAAAAGTGGTGGTCGGTGAACCTAAAATGGCAGATGGTCGTCCTGTTCCCTTTCAGCATTTAATTATCGGATTAATCCGAAAAATCCGAAAACACTTTCCTGAAATAGAGGTTACTACTTACGATGAGCGTTTTACCTCTATGCGAGCCAAAGAAATTATCCTCAAAAGTGGGGTTAAAAAGAAAAAACGACGGGATAAAACGCTAGTGGATAAAATTAGTGCTGTATTGATTTTGCAGGACTATATGGAGGAACACCTTTAGGAATTGTTAATTGTTAATTGTTAATTGTTAATTGTTAATTGTTAATCAAATTTCGAGGTTTTTTGCATAAAAAAGAGAGTTCAATAAGTTTAAGTATTATATCTTCGATTGTCGAATACCGATTGTCGGAAATTGAATTTCAAAAAGATGATTTTAAAAGTGTATGGGTATGGTCACCCAGTATTGACCAAAGAAGCAGAGGATATTGATAAGGACTATCCTGATTTGCAAGGATTAATTGATAATATGTTTGAAACGATGTATGCTTCTGATGGCGTGGGCATCGCTGCACCACAAGTTGGTTTGGGTATTCGTCTTTTTGTATTGGATACGATTCAAATCATGGAAGAAGACGATAAAGATAAAGGGATTAAAAAGGCGTTTATCAATGCAGATATAATAGAGGAAGAGGGAAAAAAGTGGTCTTATGAGGAAGGATGTTTAAGTATTCCAACCGTTACAGGTGATGTAAGCCGTCAACCTAGAATACGTATTCAATATTATGATAGAGATTTTAAATTTCATGATGAATGGTTTGATGGTATTAATGCTAGAGTGATTCAACATGAATACGATCATGTAGATGGTATTTTATTTACAGAATATTTGGGACCTATCAAACGCCGTAGAATCAAAAAGACCTTAGAGAAAATTAAAACAGGAAATATTGATGTGGAATATCAAATGAAATTCTTTGCTCCTAAAAAACGATAGTTTTTTAATGGTTAATTGTTACAAATCGCTATTATTCAAATAATAATAGCGATTTATAATTTACACAGTCTGCCGTTTACCGTCAAGCTTGCTACAGGCAAAGCGTCCGTCAGTCGTCAAGGCAAAGCCATCCGTTCATACATCCCATATTTCTTATACACTACCCCATTAAAATTTTGCATGGAGCGATTCATCATTTCATTATCCTCCAATATCCAGCTTCCTTCTCCATAGGGTACACCTAATTCTACAGCAGCTTTTAACAATTCATAACACAAAATACCATCTATACCTTTTCGTTGATGCTGTGGCACGACGCCTAATGTCAATACCCTTGACCATTTGATGTATTTTTTCTGGGTAAACATTTTTATAAAGTTGAATGGAAAAAGGCGACCATTCATTTGTTTAATAATGTAATTATAATCTAGCAATGCCAATCCGATAGCTACGACTTCACCCTCTATTTCTCCTAATACCAATAGTTTCGACTCTGCCACAGGTTTTAAGCCTTCTGCCATCGCATCTATTTCTCTATCGGTAAAAGGAATATGCCCCCAATTTGGCTCCCACGCTGCATTATAGACTTTCTTGACGTGCAATATTTCTTCATTCAATTTTTTTAGATTGAAACTCCTTACCGTTAAGCCAATTCGTTTTTTAGCGATATTGACAATTCGATTAAGTTTTTCATTTTTTAAAGCATCCGCAGCATCTACTTTATAGGCTAATAAATTTTTAGCTTTTTCAAATCCATTATTAAGTATTAATTGCTCATAATATGGTGGATTATACGTCATCATTATACGAGGCGAATCCTCAAATCCCTCTATCAATAAGCCAATTTCATAATTACTTGAAGGATTTGTTGGGCCCTGTATTCTTGTAATCCCTCGGTTTTTCAACCATTTATTAGCGGCATCAAAGAGGGCGTCCGCTACTTCTTGATGGTCAATACATTCAAAAAAGCCGAAAAATCCCATTTTAATACCATGATGTTTTTCATATAAGGGGTTATGAATGGCAGCAACTCGACCAACAACCTCTGTATTCATTTTGGCAATAAAAAACTGCATTTCGCCATACTCATAAAAGGGATGTTTAGGGCTAAACCACTGTTTCATTTCCGAAATTAATGGTGGCACCCAATATTCATCTCCTTTATAAATCATCCAGGGCAGACGAATAAAAGCTTTTTTATCTTTACGAGATTCTACAGGCAGGACGGTTATCATATTAATACTTGGTAATTAGTGAATGATGTATGAATTATTACACTTAATTTCTAGGCTCGACTATCGTATTAAACTGTGCTTCTTTGACCATTGCGTGTCCCTTGATTTGTTGTAAAATATCTTGAGTTGTAGATTCCTGATAGTTAATGGTCACTAAATATAGTTTCATTCTTTTATTAATCATTTTTTTAACTTCCATTTGTAATCGTTCAAAATCCTTTACCACTTCCTCAATCGAACCTTTTACGTCTAATTCAATAATTATTTCATTTTTGATAATTTTATCATCAGTTTGTATTTGTTGGGTAGGCGTACAACTTTGGGCAAGCCATCCTACTACAACCAAAACGGTAACCACTAAAAGTAGTGTTATTTCTAATTTCATTTTCAAATAGTTTACATGAAGTTAGTTATAAAATCATATTCCATTTCAATTTTCCAATTTTTTTAATCCTAAGCGACAAAAATTAGGTACTTTTGAATAAAACAATGGATACCATGAATCAACAATATGCTCAACAGTTAATGTCAATCATTACACGTGCTAAAGCACATTTAGAAGGTCTTGATTCCAGGGACTTTGATTATAAATCAGCACCTAAAAAATGGTCAAAAAAAGAGATTGTAGGACACTTAATTGATTCGGCTTATAATAATCACCAACGATTTTTAAGAGCCTCTTTCCAAGATAATCTAGTTTTTCAAGGGTATGAGCAAGAACAATGGGTAGTTCGTAATAACTACCAAAATCGTCCCAAACAAGAAGTAATTGACACTTGGTTTATAGTCAATCAACATTTAAGTCATTTAATTGCGGGGCTTCCAAATGAACTATTAAATCAACAAACAACGGAACATAATTTTCATATCATTGGTATGAATCGTCCTGAAAAGGGCGAATTATCTTCTTTATCCTATTTGATATGGGATTATATTTTTCATTTAGAACATCATTTGGGTCAGCTTTTGCCTAATTATGAAAAGCAGTTATCACCATTCAAGTAGAGAGCAATATGATAAAAATCCAACTCAAAATATCTGAAGCGACTACTCAATTGGAGCAAATGGCGCGTCAATTTGGAGTTCAACCGATTAATAATCGGTTGGAAATTCCTAAAGCTATAGGAGAAGGATTTTGCCAATATTATGCCCTACCTTATCGCATACAGCTACATCATTACTACTATTGCATCAAAGGTAAACTTCAGGTAGAGGGAATTAATCAAGCAGTTGATGGACTTTTTATGCTTAACATAAATCTATCTAATCGGTTTTTAGATAAAAACATTGGTTCCTCTCAATATTTGATGAGTAATTCAGGTCAATATGGTACTTTATTTTATTCTCCAGGTAATAATTCTAAAGGAAGTAATGAAATCAATGTTCCTTATGAAATCGTGTTTTTTGGAATTCCTAAAACAGCACTTGAATCCTTTCTACAGCAATCCAATTTGACGATACAAGATATTGATTCTACTTTCTGTCGCTATCTTGAATTAAATGAGACCATAGCATCTAGTCTAATAAAAGCGTTGGATACCAAAATAGCTATAAATACCTTTGAACGACAAGGCAAATTAATGCAAGTATTAGGATTAATTCTTCAACAATTTTATAAGAATAACTACTCTCCTACTACCTCTAGGTTAAAAATGAAAGATGTAGAGCTTCAATTAAAAGTTAAAGAAATCTTGCAAAACCATATTTTTGGAATTGCTCCGACTATTGAAACCCTTTCGAAAACTTTAAATATCAGCAAATCAAAATTAAAGTCAGATTTTAAAGCCCTTTTTGGACAAACCATTTATCAATACTACCTCGAAAGAAAAATGAAAATAGCACATAACTTAGTTTCTAACAAAGAAGGTACCATCGCAGAAATTGGCTATCGACTTGGATATAGTAATATATCCCAATTTTCTAGTCAGTTTAAAAAGCAATTTGGTATTTCTCCAAGTCAAGTCAATCAATAATTTGTCCTTTTCGGGTGTTTTATTAGCCTTTTGGAGTTTAATCCCTCTTATAAGTCAACTTATCTTTGTGGTATCAATCATTTAAATCAATTCATACCATGAAGAAGATATTTTTCACAGGCGGTTCAGGTTTTGTTGGACAAAATATGATACCCAAACTAATTGAGCAAGATTATCAAGTTTATGCCATTGCTCGTTCTGAAAAAGCCGCTCAAAAAGTCAAAGCAATAGGGGCAATTCCTGTAATGGATGACCTAACCAATTTATCTCAAAGTACAATTACCGCACTGTCAAAATGTGATATAGTTATACATTCCGCAGCGTATATGGATTTTAATTATCAAAAAGATCTATTTTATACCCTCAATGTAGAAGCTACAAAACGACTCTTGCAATTATCCAAAGAAAATAACATCCAACGATTTATTTATATTAGTGCAGCTCCTGTTGTACCAGGTAGTCCGATTGTAAATCTATCTGAAGATCAAGCCAAAGAAGGTTTACCGAAAATTCTGTACCCCAAAACCAAAGCTATAGCGGAAAAAGCCGTCTTAGAAGCAAATACTTCAAATTTTAAGACAATTGCTCTTCGCCCTCCTTTTATTTGGGGCCCTAATAATCACCATTTTGAAGAAATAATGGAGCGAGTTCGCTCTGGACAGTGGGCATGGATAGGTGGCGGACACCAAATATTAAGTACTGTTCATATTGATAATCTTTCCACTGCTACAATTGCTGCTATAAAAAAAGGAAAAGGAGGTGAAGCTTATTTTATAACCGATGGTGATAGAAGAAGCATGCGAACTACATTATCTGCCATTTTTAAGGCACACGGATTAAATCCTGGAAAACGAGAGATTCCTCTAAGTATCGCTTCCTTTTTAGCCAATACATTTGATACAATATGGAAAGTTTTAGGTTTAACATCTCGTCCACCTATTCCGCCCTTAGTTATTCGCTTAATGGCTAGAGAATTTTCAGTGTCTGATGCTAAAGCTCGTAGAGAATTAGGCTATAAAAATGCTGTTTCCTTTGAAGAAGGAATTCGTACTATTAGTGCTTAAAATTTTGTATAAAATCATCAACACTCACCGCATCTTGAAACTGATTGTTTTGTATAAAATCATTAATTGTGTCTAAGCTATTTTGTGGTGTTCCACCTTTTTGAGTTGCCACATAAGCTCCTGTAGCACAAGCAAATTCAAGACACTTTTGTGGTATGATACTATTCAGATATTGACTCATAAATCCAGCTAAAAAGGAATCGCCACTGCCTATGGTGTCTTGTACGGTTATAGGAAATCCATTTTGCTCATAATATCCTGTATCAT
>CAYLSF010000128.1:0-10868 GCA_964385675.1 uncultured Saprospiraceae bacterium | reverse complement strand
AATATTATGTATCTTGTAATTTAAAAGATACTCATTTTGTATTGTTTTTTATTTAAAATAACCTTATCTATAGTATTTTTTTGTTGAAATAATTGATTAGGAATAGCATCGGTGGAAGCAACAATCTTAGGCAATATTAAAATGAAAGTACTGCCTTGACCATATTCACTTTGTACTTGTAAATCACCGTGAAGCAGTTTTGCATATTCTGCACAAATGGATAAACCGATACCTGTGCCGCCTTCTTGTATTTGATTGGTAATTTTAGCTTGGTAATACCTATCAAAAATATGTGGTAAATCAGAAGCATGAATGCCTCGACCGGTATCTTTTACTTGCACTTCAATAGTAGTTGTTTTTTCAATTACTTTTAAGGTTACTTGACCATTTTCAGGGGTAAATTTAATCGCATTAGAAATTAAGTTTTTAATAATAGTAGTGAATTTGGTGTAATCTATATTAACATTAAGCTGTTCGTTAATCTCAATTTGACGTTCAAATTGTATCTTTTTACTAACCGCTAAGGATTCAAAATCTGCATATAACTTATTAGCGGCTTGCTTCAAATTAAATACAATAGGATTGGTTGTTACCTTATTGACTTCAAATTTGGTGAGTTCTAATACTTGATTGGTTAACTCCAATAATTGCAAACTGTTTTGTTCGGCGGATTTGGCTAAAAACTTATCTTCTTCGTTCAATCTACTGCTTTGTAATAAACGACTGATAGGATTGATAATTAAAGTTAGTGGTGTTTTAAATTCATGAGAAATATTGGAAAAAAATCGAGTCTTCGCCTCATCCAAACTTCTTAATTCTTCATTATGTTGTTTTTCTAATTGTCTTGCTTTGAAGATGGAATAACCCCATCCTCCAGCTAAAAGTAAGGCTAACAATAAAGCAAAGGAAATTAGTTGGGTATTTCGGAGTCTATCTTTACCAATGGTATTTTCGGCTTCTAATAATTGGTTTTTGGTCTTTTGTTCCGCTACTTGAAATTTGGTTTCCAGTTCACTAAATTTGAGTTGATGCTCGGAGTTCTGAACACTATCTTTAAATGTAACTAAGTCCTGATGAACTTTATAAGCCTCTTCATAACGCCCTAATTTCGCATAGCTTTGATGTAAAAGATGGAGTAGATTTTGTTCTGTTGCTAATTGGTCAAATGCAGTTTTGGACTGAAGATATTTTTCGCCATATTCTACCGCTTTCGCATACTTTTTTTGACTATAAAAATGACTTGCAAATCCATCATAAATAGTTGGTAGTATAGGGATTTTAGATTCAATAGCTTGTTGATTAGCCCTCAAATAATACTGTTCTGCTACTTGAAATTCACCAAGTGCATCATGAAGTTTACCAAGTGCAAGACAGGCTGTTATGACTTGACTGATAGCATTTTTTGCTTCAAACATCTTTAATGCACTTTCATAATGCAATCGTGATTTAGTGAATGCTTTCTGCTCCCAATATACGATTCCGAGTTGTCCTTCAACTTGAGCATTTAACAAAGGAAAGTTATGTTCTTTAGTTTTAACTGCTTCAAAGTATTCTAATGCCTTTTCCCATTGTTCCATGTGACTAAGGGCTACCCCAATATTATATAAAACGGGTACTTCCGCTGCGGGATCTTCCACGAATTTTCTAATATATTGCAATGCTTTTAAGTGATACTCTAATTCCTTGTCTGATTTGCCTATTCGACCATAATAGACTGCATATTTTACGAAGACAGAAGCCATTTTGGAAGAATCACCTATCTCATTTACAAAGTCCTCATAAATCTTTAAATGCTTAAAAGTGGTATCAAGGTTGGTACCCATAGCTAAATGTACACCAACAATTCGATCTAATCCATCCGCAATTCCTCGCTTATACTGTAACTTTCGACTCTCCTTAATAGAGGCATGTGTATATTTTAAAGCTCGTTGGGCATCTGAGAAAAAGAACATTCTACTTAACGTTAAGTATTCTTTAACTTTAATAGTATCATTATTTGTCTGTGCAATAAGATTTAGTAAGCTATCTTCTACATGTTGTATTGGGGGGTGTTGAGCTGTGATAGTAAATACTTGTAGTAGTAATACAATGCAATAAAATAGTAGTCTAAATGCCTTCATTAGATTATTTCAATTTTAGATAATTGATACGAAGTATGTCAATGCTTTGTTTTAATATTTACGTTCTTTGAAAAATTCCGTGTTTTGAGTGAACGAAAAACACGGAATTTTTCAAAGAACCAATATTTATAACGTATGGTGCTGGAGTTGCTTTGTGAAAATGATTATCTCTCTTACCTTATCTCAATAGCAGTTTAAATTGAATCGTTGAACCGCTGAATATCGAACCTTACTAATAAAATTTGCTAAAAGTAAATTTTATTATTCGATTTGTTCTTTACTTCTTCGGTTTAATATTCGTTATTCGATATTCTTCGGTTCAATTGAAGTAATTTCATTTTTATAAGAAAGTCCTTATTATACCTAGTGTGTTATTTTGTAACAAAAAAATACAATTCCCTAGATATAAACCCTAAAAAGGTGAATAAAATAAGTGTTTTGCACATTCACCTTACTTGATTAGCATCCTTATCCCCCTGATTTATCATCATATCTCCCTTCTCGTGCTGGATATTTGTTGTCGTTATTCAAGATGTTGCACATGGCATAGTATAGCTTATTATTGTTTGAGAATTACTTCACTACGATTAACAGACTCATTTGGATAACAGAGTTTAGGCAATCTTATTTATAAACGTATTCAAAGAAAACTATTAAACAAATGAGAAAACATATCCTAATAACTACATTGGTATTCTTTTCAGTTATTTTTCAGACTCAAGCACAAGAGATCTGTAACAATAATATTGATGATGATGGAGACGGATTGGTGGATTGTGCGGACTGCTTAGATTGTGCTTCCTCCGCGAACTGTGTGCTTGATACCGATAATGATGGAATAGGGGACTATTGTGATAATGATGATGACAATGATGGTATTACCGATGATAATGAAAATCAATGTGGTTTTTTTGATGATTTAAACCCTAGTCCAGCCATCAATCCTCATGGACCAGCAACTACATCGACATTGACTACTAAGAAAGGACAAACTTTTATATGGACTTCGAGTAGTACTCATGAGATAGGTGGCTCCATAAATTATCGTTCCTGTGGTAGTGTCCCTTCGTCTACGGCTACCGTCTTTGATGTAACGGTAACATTTCCTACGCCAACGACTACCTTTGAAATATTTGCGTTTGATTATGATGGACCTTCAAAAGAAGGTATAGAAGATTTTAATATACTACCCACCAGTCTATCCAGCAATGCTGTGTTAACGATTGATCCCATTACAGGCTACAGTAAAGTAACGAGTACCAGTCAAAATCAGAATATTACGGTAACTTGGGATTTACCGTCACCTACCTCTACACTTACTTTTAAAGTTACCCGACCAAGTTGCCAATGGGGGATTCAGTTTTTGGTAGGATTTCCGTATTGTGATACCGATAATGATGGCATTATAGATAGTAAAGACCCCGACTCTGACGGAGATGGTTGTTTTGATGTAGTGGAATCAGGTGGAATAGATGCCAACAATGATGGCTATTTGGATGGTACGGGGTTAGATGGAAATGGTTTGATCACAGGTGGAACGGGGGGCTATAATGGTGTAAATGGAAATGAATATAATGGTATTGGTATCGCTACAACACCTTTAGTCAATCAAAATATTACTATGGGTACAAGTGCCTCATTTAGTTTATCTGCTACTGGAAATAGTGCTACAGAATACAATGCAGGTACACCTGTATATGGTTCGCCTGGTAATAGCAATGCAGGACTCAACTATCAATGGTATATTGGTGACCCAAATAGTGGCGGTACTCCAATTAGTAATAGCGGAATTTATACGGGTGCAACGACTTCTACATTAAATATTAGTAATATTACTGGACTTAATGGTACGACTTACTATGTTCAAGTGACACATAATGATAATGTCTGCCTTGAAGTGATAGAGTCTGCGACTTTATCTTTTAATCCTTGTGATGCGACTCAGTTTGGACTACCTGATGCAGACGGGGATAATGTAGCGGATAGCTGTGATGAGGACGATGATAATGATGGGATACTAGATAGAGTAGAATGTGGTACTCAAATTATTAATGGTTCATTTGAAACGCCAATACTTTCTACACCTTACTTACTTAATGTAGGGACGATTAATGGATGGACAACCGTATCTGGTTCATTTGATTTACATTCTCCTACGATCAATAATGCCTCTGATGGTAATCAATCCATAGATTTACAAACTAGTGCAGGTGATCCTCCTGGAGTTATTCAAAAAACATTTAAAGTAGGTCAAATAGGTCAACCATTTAGTTTTACAATTGATTATGCAGGAGCAACTAGTAGTGCTTCGGCAGATGCTATTGTGGATGGAGTAGTTGTTAGTAATTTAGTTGATTTAACTCCTGCCCCTAACTTAAACGAACCTTTAAATCTCTCTTGGGAAACCTACAGTTATAATGGAATTTCCACAGATACTGTTATTACAATCAGATTTGCTAGTACAGGAACAGCTACAAATTTTTGGGGCTTATTTCTTGATAATTTTAATTTTGAAACGATTTGTCCAGATAACGATAATGATGGACTTACCAACGATTTAGATAAAGACGCTGATGGAGATGGCTGTTTCGATGTTGTTGAATCTGGCGGTATAGATGCTAATAATGATGGTGTTTTAGATGGAACGGGGTTTGATAATAATGGACGAGTAATTGGCGGAATAGGTGGGTATGATGGTATTACAGATAATGAATATGAAGCACACCAACTTACAATTACTGACTTTCCAATAGATCAAGTAGGAACTGTGGGGCAATCCACTATCTTTTCAGTAACTGCCCAAGCCAATGCTGCGACAAGCTACACCAATGGAACACCTGTCTATGGAACGTTGGGTAATGCGAACAGTGGGTTGCTTTATCAATGGTATTTAGGCGATCCTAACGCTGGTGGTACAATGCTTTCGGACGGAGGAGTCTATACGGGTACATCCGCTAATATGCTTGGTATTAGTGATGTAACAGGACTCGCTTTTAATCAATATTATGTAGTAGTACGGCATAGCAATAATCCTTGTTTGGAAGAGATAAGAAGTGCTACCTTATACACAACTGAAATTTGTGGTGATGGAATAGATAATGATAATGATGGTTTAATAGATTGTGACGACTGTGCAGACTGCTCTTCCGATAGCGGCTGTGCTGGACTAGGTGCAGACCATGATAATGATGGAATAAGCGACTTATGTGATGAGGATGATGATAATGATGGGATATTAGATGCAGATGAAGGATGTATCGAGTGTAATGGGGATGCGTTTATTAATGGTGATTTTGAACTAAATGGTCTCAATAGTGGCAATTCCTTTGCTGTTCTGAATGAAGGCACTGTAGATGGGTGGTCAACAACCTCTACTGATCATAATATAGAAATTTGGCGAGATGGTTTTAGTAATGGTAGTGGAGGCCCAGTGCCCGCTCAGAGTGGAACTTTCTTTGCAGAAATTAATGCAACTCAAAATGCAGCGTTATATCAACGCATCTGTACAAGACCAGGGGCTCAGATAAGTTGGTCTGTTTGGCACCGAGGACGAGGGGGGGTAGATATGGCAGTCGTTAAAATTGGAGATGATTTTGCTACCGCTCCTATTCAAACAACAATGACTACAGGAAATACAGCATGGGTACAATACTCAGGTGTTTATACTGTTCCTGACAATCAGATTTTTACCTATTTTATATTTGAAGCGGTTAGTACAGCATTAGGTATTGCTGCTGGAAATTTTGTTGACAATATTGTTATTCAAGAAATAGTTCCAGGCATCTGTTTAGATACGGATAATGATGGTATGCCCAATTCTAAAGATTTAGATGCTGACGGTGATGGATGCTTGGATGTAGTGGAATCAGGAGGTATAGACGCTGATAATGATGGTGTATTAGATGGTACAGGATTCGATAATGGAGGACTAGTCACAGGCGGAACAGGGGGCTATAATGGTGTAAATGGAAGTGAAAATACAGCTTCAAGAGTAACCATCAATACAGCTGCCCCTTTCGATAGAACCGTTTTAGCTGGGGATGCTGTGGATTTTGGAGTAGCTGTTACTGCTGACAATGCCACAAGTTATAATAATGGTACGCCTGTATATGGAGCAGTTGGCAATGCGAATGCAGGGCTTCAATATCAATGGTATTTAGGTGATCCAAATTCGGGGGGAATGGCGTTGAGTGATAATACTATTTTTAATGGCACTAATACCGCTACTTTAACTATCAATAATACAGAAGGCTATCATGCTTATGATGTTTGTGTCGTGGTAAGTCACGTCAATAACAATTGTATTCAGGAGTTACGCTGTGCGACACTTAGCCTAACGGAAAACTGCAGCAATGGCATAGATGATGATGGTGATGGTTTGGTGGATTGTGACGATCCAGATTGTAAGCCTGCTATGCCAGGAGCAATTAATCGAAATTAAAAGATTTTTATAACTATTTACCAATACTTATTTTTTTTGACAGCGAAGGGTTAAAACCCTGTCGCTTTAGACTAAAATAACCAAAAATATAAAGCGATAGGGTTTTAATCCTTCGCTGATGATAGAGCGGTAAATAGTTACAGATTTTTCACAAAAGTTATCAATAAACCCCTTCAATGAAGTATGACTTGTTTTATTTAACAATAATTAAACTAGAAAAAACATCTCCAAAGTACATAAGTAAGTATTTGATACGTTATGCCCTAGCTAAAAACCATTTAATGTATGATCAACCCAATCCCGTGAATCATAAGCCTTTGAATGTCGAGTTACAAATTGATGTAGCTTGGCATTTTTTTTTGGCAGGTGTATTTTCTCTAAGTCCAATATCAATTTTGATACGATAGTGCTATTACTTAAACCGTTTGTGCTATCAGTTGTACGATTGTAGCATTTTTTGAATCAAAAGTGTGCTTTACTTTCTTGTATATTGTCGCTGTAAGTTGTCATAAATTAGGTTGCCTAGATTGTTTCAAGTTCTTAAATGTAGAATATCTATGATTTGATTGAACAATGTAAGGATTAACATAAGAAGCATTCTGATTGGTACCTCATGTCACAATTAAGTAGTTTGATACGTTAGTTCTAACCAAAAACCAATTTACTCATACTGAGTCACCACAATGTATGTAAGTCTTTTTATTTTCAGTTGCGTAATACTACGCAACTGAAATTTTTTTATAAGGATGACTTATCGAACTTTAAGATATTCCATTGGACGCTTCCCAAATCGCTTTTCATAGATTTTGGTGAAATAGCTAGAGTGTTTAAAACCTACAGAAAGGGCGATTTCTTTAACTGAACCCACATTTTCATTTTCTAAAATGTATCGTGCTTTTTGTAATCTAATTTCTTTTAGGTATTCCCGTACCGTTAGTCCTGTTAAGGCTTTAATGGTTTTGAATAGTTTTGAACGACTCATAAATAATTGTTCGGCTAAATCATTGGCATTAAAATTATAGTTATCAATTTCTTTTTGCATGAGTTGCTCAATTCTTTTTAATAAATCTGAATCAACTGCTGATAAGGAGCGGTTTTCAGTCCCTATTTCATTAGGATTATCTTCGCTATCTATAGCGGTAGCTTCTATCGTTTCAACTCGTAAAAGATGATTTTGAATTAAATTATCTACTCTTACAATTAATTCGTCTTCTGTAAAGGGTTTTAGCATATAATCATCTACGCCGATGCGAAGGGCATTTAATCTATCTTGAACGCCTGATTTTGCGGTCAACATCATTACAGGAATTCGTTTATAAGTATCATGTCCTTTTAAATTTCTCAGTAATTCAAATCCATCCATAACAGGCATCATGACATCCGAAATGATGAGTTCTACTTTAGCATCACTGACTTTTTCAAGAGCTTCTTGACCATTTTCGGTCGCTATAATATTGTAGTAGGGTTGAAGTAGTTCTATTAAAAAAGTTCTTAAATCATAATTATCTTCTACAATTAGAATGGTAGCTTCGTGTGTGCTATCAGAAGATAATGATGGTTCAAGAGGTAGATAAATATTATTAGCAACAGCAAATTCTGTACGATTCATTTTTGTCTGTTTCGCAGCACTATCACTCAGTGGCAGAATAACCTCTTTTTTCGGAAATTGAAAGTAAAAAGCACTTCCTTTTTCATCAATAGCAGGACTTTCTGCCCATACTTTTCCATCCATCAATGCTGCAAACTCTGTACAAAGGGAGAGTCCGATACCTGTTCCCGCTTGTGCGGTATTTGATTTGGCTTGATAGTATCGTTCAAAAACCCTTTCTAAATCTGTTTCAGCTACCCCGACTCCCGAATCTTTTACAGCTAAGGTTATCGTATTATTGGTATGTTCTACTATCACTTGTACTTTACCATGTTTAGGCGTAAATTTTATAGCGTTGGATAGGTAATTGTTAAGGATATTTCTAAACTTTTCTTTGTCTATGATTATTTGCAACGACTCATTAGGCTGATGAATTAACTCTAATGAGATTTTTTTCTGCTGTGCATACGTCTCAAAACTTGCAACCACTCGTCTTACCAATAAATATAGCACTTCTGTAGTTTCATTGAGTTGTACTTTTTTTGCATTTAATTTTGAAAAATCTAAGATTTGGGTGACTAATGTCATTAACTGCTCAATACCCTTATTTGCTTTTAAGAGTAGTGTATAATCTTTATTATTGAGGCTTCCATTTTTTAAAAGGGATTGAAGGGGAGCTTGTATCAACGTGAGCGGCGTACGAAACTCATGAGAAACATTGGCAAAAAATCGTGTTTTAGCTTCTTCTAAGAGTTGAATCCCTTTAACCCGTTCTAAATCTTGCGTCATTGTGACCAAATCTTTTGTTCGTTTTTCTACCTCTTGCTCTAGTCGCTCATTTTGACGCTCTTTAGCACGGTTCCTTCTGATAAGAATAAGGGTAACAGCACTAATTAATAAGAAGAGTAAGGCGAAAATAATGGTGCGTTGTTGAGCAATGGCTTTATCCTTTGCACGTTCGGCTTTAAGCATTTGATTTTCAGCCTCCTTTTGT
The DNA here is from genome assembly GCA_964385675.1 of uncultured Saprospiraceae bacterium. Lineage (GTDB taxonomy): Bacteria > Bacteroidota > Bacteroidia > Chitinophagales > Saprospiraceae > CAYLSF01. The sequence continues at coordinate 1,725 of CAYLSF010000128.1, read as the reverse complement.
TCGGTTTCGTATTTTGTTTTTAACTCATTGGTTTTATTTTTCAATTCAATAGTATTGATACTGTCTTTACTATGTATCAATAATTGACTCATCTCATAAGCTTTCTTGTAATCATTTAATTTTGCATAACTCGTTGCCAAATAATAATAAATATCCTCATTGATATCTTGAGGCCGTTCTTTATACATCTTTAAAGTTAATTCGCCAGATTTTATGGCTTCGGTATACTGTGATTGCTTAAAGTGATGCCCTGTTTTAGCGGGATAATAAATATTTTTTATTCGACCTAAGTCATACGCTTTTATCATTTGATTGGCTTGTTCTAATGAAGTTTTTGCTTTTATAAAATTTTCTTCTCTATCATAACAAACTGCTAAACCTATTAAGTTTTCGGCAACACCATTGTAATTATTAGTTTCTTGATATAGTTGAAGGGCGGCCTGATGCATAATTTTGGCAGAATCTGTATTGTCAAAATGATTAATATATTTAGTGCCAAGATTAGTCAATATACGTGCTTTCCTAGTTGGATTAGTTATTATTTTTAATCCTTCCGTGTAATATTTAATGGATTCCCTATGATAACCACTATTACCCAAAGAAACACCAATTGCTGTTAGTACAACTGCCTCTTGATTGGTTAATTTTATTTTATTGTTTTCGCTGGTGGCGTTTTTCTTGAGTTCACGAATGACTTCTAATGATTTTAAAGATGCATCAATAGATTTATCGCTTAAACCTAAATCTCCATAATACACACTATAATTACGATACACCATAAACATTCCACTCTCATGACCTACTTCTTTAATATGGTTTTCTAATAATTGTATATATTTCAAACAGGAATCAGGAGGACTGCCAGCGTAACGATGTCCAAAAAACATTAAGCTATAACCATGGAAATTATAGTTTTGATAACCTATCTTTTTATTCAAATCTAAAGCTTTATGTATTGCTTCAATAGTCTTGGTGGGAGTTGAAGAGAAATTAAGACTTCCTATCTCTATATACAGTTTGATTTTGGTGGTATCATTAGCTGTATTGGCGATTTCTTGTTCTAGACTGTCAGTAATGTATTCTAGTGTTTGAGCAAAAGAAAGATGAGGAATGGTACTAATAATGATTAATAAGTAAAATATTCTTTTCATAATACGATACGTTGTTTTAGTAGAATAGGTCAAGTAATCTGTCATCAATAAGCACAATGAGGTTCAATCTATATAAGGTGAAACTGGAATAATATCACAGATTTGACTTATATAAAACTTGATGAGGTAATGAAAAATCGTTAAAGCAGTGGAGGTTGTGTATTGTACTTATTTGGTGAATAATTACTTTTATCTCTCTGTTATAATTACTATTACTATGTTTCCATAAATATACCACTTTTCTACTGATTAGGCATTTTTTGATACAAAAAACGCATACTCCAGAACATTTGTGCCATAATTATGTACTCCAGTGACTCATTAATGTACTCTAGTGACTTTTTATATACCCTAGTGCTATTTTTTATCCCCTATTTGCAGTTGAGTAAATATTACACTAGAATTATTTAAACGTATCGTTAATTTTAAAAGTCTCCAGATGTTTAAAAGAAATCTATCATTAACTGGTCAACGAATCAAGTTGTTAAATTCAAGAAAATCATTTTTAAAGTTTACTTTTCCTTTAAGTATATCATTTAAACTTGGCGAAGTATTTCTCATAAATAAAGTGATC
>CAYLSF010000127.1:0-10927 GCA_964385675.1 uncultured Saprospiraceae bacterium | reverse complement strand
ATGGTTTATTTTTTGAAATAAAATAGGTATTAACGTTAAAAACAACGTTTCACTTAAATCAAGGATTGTTAATCGTAAGCAAGGATAAGGACAAGTAAAAGATAATGGAAGATAAGATTATAGCATTATTAAAGGAACACAAACGACATGTAGCCATTCAATTATATAAAAATGCGTATGGCGTATCACAAGAGGAAGCAGAAACCGCAGTCGAGGTGATTGAAGAAGATGTGATAGAAGTAGAACCAACACATATCAGCGACACGGGGTTTCACTTAGAGGAAGTCAACCAACTTATCAAATATATCAACGATGGTTATTACCAAAAGGTAGAGCAATACCTGTTAGAACGTTATCCAATTTCGTTCTCTGAAGCCGAGTATATCACAGAACAATTGGCTTTTCATCAAATCGCTCCAATGCCTTACCTAAATTCTTCTTGTACACAGTCTGTACTAGATTTATTGAAAAAAGGCGAAAAAATCCAAGCGATTAAAATGTATCGTACTTATCATCCTGCAAAATTAAAAGAAGCAAAATTAGCAGTTGATTTAATTGAGTTGATTGCTAATAATTAAAATAGGTTGAAAGATGAAGCGTACTATCACACTTCATCTTTTGCGATAAATGTTCTAACAATAGGATTTGATCCATCTTTGGAATAAGGATATTCTTTACCGTAATTTTGCCAACCAGAACTCCAATATAATATCATCTCTTCTAAAATAGGGATAACTTTATTTTTGCCTTTAGTTTGTTCAAGTATAACAGCATCTAAAAGTATAGGCATAGGTTCAGGATACCATAATTTATCTTCCTCATCATAAACTAACTCATACAAATCTAAATGGTCTTGCAATTCTATTAACAAGTAGTGTCTCATATTCCATCCAAGTACGACTATGTCAGAACCAACAATTGATAACACAGGATTTCCATTTTCATATTCTCCCGAAACTACATATCTATGAGTATATGTAGGAATTAATTTTGGTACACTTTGAAACCAAGATGAAAATATACGTTCTTTTTCTTCATTTGATTTAGGTCTAACTGCTCCCCAAGATTTTAACCATACTTTATTTACTCCTTTTACATCGTCTAGCATTGAGTCATAAGGATGCTGGAATAATTCATCTATAAAGGCTTTATCTGTTTTCCAATTATAAAAAAATGGACATACCTCATATTGAGTTACAGCATTTTCATCGAATCCATCTTTATATTCTACAATTTCCTTTCTATCTATTGTATGTAAAATCTTCAAAAAAGCCCGATGTTCTTCAGTAAACTGTATTCCATATTCTTTTTCAATATCATCTATTTCTGATTCTTCTAATCCAATCCATTTTGCTCCATAAGCCCACTTTTCACAAACGAAATCGTCAGTTGATGTTTCTGGATTTTTACTCCAAAATCTTTCCGTTCGCTCTTTTATCCAATACAGAAACTCCGTTAAATCTTCGGGTATTTGCATAGTTACAGATTGATTATTTTTAGACTACAAAATCACTTCACCACCTCATACTCAAAACTCTTTTCATACACCTTTGGTGTTTCCCCTTCTACATCATTTGATGAAATCTGTACATTGACCTTATAAGTACCAACTTGATCTGGATTTTGAGTAAAGTAATAATGTCCATTCTCTGGTTTGATGGTTATATCATTTACCCGTACCGTATGTTGTTTGGGTATTCTACACCATGCCCCTAACACAATATCTGCTTTAAAAGTTTCTCCTCTTTTGACTTCATTTTTGGTAACAGAAACAACGGGTTCTTCCCAACTACATAAAGTGGGTTCATGTATTGTTTGCCCAATTTGCTGATGAAAGTGATTTAAAATGATATTTTCCGTTAATCGAACTTGATACGCTAAGGTCATTGCAGCAGCACCCATATTTTCTTTAGATACAGTTGCCCACCAGTCGTCTAGGTTTAAGTTGGAGAGTTGTACTTGTTGTTCTAGTTTTTTACGAACTCTAAAGTCATTAATATAATTGAGTTGTCTATTTTGGTACATTGCTAATTCCTTTCTCCATCCTTCAAAATTCACATCGTCTAAAGAGTCGATTCTGTTTACAAAATGCTTTAATTTAAACACCATCGTCTCCGTACTTTCAGTCATAGCCAACGCATAATTTTCTATGGTTTTGTAGGAATCATAGGTTTCTGATTTATCCATAATACTTGTAAAAATGGAACGATTCAATTCTGAAAGTGCCATTTCTTTCTCTAAAAATACTTGTTCATAAGATGAATATAATTCGTTTGGTTCAACTGTTTGTTGACTAAAATACCATACACCACTTAATATACTGACTAAAATGAGACTTAATGCCAATGAGATAGCTTGCAATCTTTTTATCATGATTTTTTTAATTGTTAATTGTTAATTGTTAATTGTTAAAGAGTGTGATGAGTGAAATTTTTATTACCTCGGATTATTACTATATAATTCCTAGTTCCTAATTCTCAATTCCCCGCAACTGTAAATTCAAATGATTTTTGATAAGTTGTAATCGTATCATTCATCGGTTCTTGTACGGCAATAGACACCTCAAAATTATTAGTTCCTTTTTTTCGACTTTTAGTAGTATAAGTCGCTTTTCCATCTTGTATCGGTAATGATTTTCCATTGACTTTTATCATCATTGAAGAATCAGAAGCCGTATAAGGTACTAAATAGATTTCTCCTTTATAGCGTTCGCCTTGAGAGATGCGGCTTCTACCAGAAAGAGCAGGAAGATATTGATCGTATTCTAACCGTTTTACAGCGGCTTGTTGATTTACGTCAGATAATAAGGTGTATTCCAATTGCTGAATATGAATGATTTCATTTTCTAAAAAGCCTATTAGGGCTTGAAGAGGGGCATATTCAAATTTTTGGCTATCCCACAATCCTTCTATTCTCGAATTGCGTAGTTTATCTTGTATAATTTCCTGTTTAGCAGCATCTTTGACCTCTGCTAAAAGTCCTTGTCTCAATTGCTTATTTTCAAATAAGAGAGCTTTCTTTTTGAGTCGGATAAAATCTTGAACAATATCTGTATTTGCTACGGCTACTAAGGCATGATGCTCTTCTTGTCCTCCACTGACTTGTATCACCTCTTGTTTGAGTTTTGTTAATTGCTCTACACAATGATGCGTTAGAAAACAAATTTCTTCACACTGTTTTCCATACTTTGATAAGTATTGATATGCTTTTGCTTTTTGGCTAATTTGCTGTTCTAGCTGCTTATTTTGATTCAAAAAAGCCAATTGCCCTTTTTGAAGGGAAGTATCCGCAATAGCAAAATATGTTAAGGCGGATTTTGACTGATGTTCTTGTTGACTTTCAAAAATTAACCAACCTAAAGAAAAGAAGATAGACAGGAATAAAAATCCGTTTAGACGATTCCAGAATTCGGGAGAAGATGATAACATAATCAAGAATTAGCCTCAATTAATATTGAGATGAGAAATGTATAAATTAGTAATTGTATCTTAAAATAACAATCCTTTAAAAATCGCATTTTTTTGATAAAATAACAAGAATAATTCGATAGAACTAAACATATTTTTGACTCTTTTGTATCTTGAACGGGTAAGGACTAAATCTATAAATTATGAAGCCAACAAGAAAAGAGTTACTCGACCAAATCCCTGGTGAGAAAGGACTTCCTTTTGTAGGGATGTTATTTGAGTTTATAAAAGATCCAATAGGTTTAATCCATAGGATGGAAAACAAATATGGACAGGTTTATAAATCTTCCAATTTAGGGATGCATAACGTAACAATACTTGGAAAAGATGCTCAAAAATTCCTTTTACTCGACCAAAAAGATAACGTCAATAGTAAAGAAGCCTGGGCCTTTAATCTAGGAAAACTTTTTCCGAATGGCTTAATGTTGATGGATGGTGAAAAACATAAATTCCATAGGAGTATTATCCGTACAGCCTTCTTGAAAAAACCAATGGAAGGATACTTGGAATTAATGATTCCCACAGTAGAACGAGAATTGGAGGAGTGGTCTAAAAAAGGAAAAATCATTGCTTTTGATGAAGTCAAAGAACTTACGCTACAAGTAGCTGGTAAGGTCTTTTTTGGAATTAATTTTAGAGAAAATGTGGGTAAGGTCAATCAAGCGATTATGGATATTGTGAAAGCGTCGTTATCCATTCAAATCAATTTGCCTTTCACCACTTTTGGAAAAGGAATTCGAGCAAGAAAATATCTAGTCAATTATTTTAAAGATATGATTGCAGATAAAAGAGCAAATCCTGGCAAAGATTTATTCAGTATTCTGTGTCATGCTGAAAATGAAGAAGGCGACCAACTTAATGATCAACAGGTGATTGACCATTTAATTTTTATCCTGATGGCAGCACATGATACGACTGCTAGTGCGACCACAAGTTGGTTATATGAAATGGGTAAAAATCCCAAATGGCAGGAAAAGGTGCGAGCAGAAGTAAAAAATATGGACATTAATCAACTTTCTGATGCCAAATATATTCGTAATTTTCCACATTTGAATAATACCATCAAAGAGGCCCTTAGAATGTACCCTCCACTCATTACAGTTCCTCGTATGAGTAAATGTCCTATTCATTTTAACAATAAAACGATTCCAGAAGATACACTTATTTCAGTAGTCATGCATCACTCGCATCATCTAGAAGAGGTGTGGACAAATCCTGAGCAGTTTGATCCCAATCGTTTTTCAAAAGAACGAGGCGAACATCAAAAATGTCCTCATGCTTATGCCCCTTTTGGTGCAGGGCAACATCATTGCATTGGTTATGCCTTTGCTGAAATGGAAATGCGACTCATGATGAGCTTAATCTTAAAGCAATTTAATTGGAGTTTTGATAAAGATTACAAATGTGAATTTGCTAGAGTACCATTAACGATGCCTAAAGATGGTCTGCCGTTATCTTTGAATCTAAATTAAAAAAAATTAGGAATTACAAATCTAAAAAATTCGTAATTCCTAATTCTCAATTCTCAATCAAACTAAGGTCTTTGTTGCATAATATCAATATGCTCATCAATGATTTTATTGATTAAACCTTGCTCATATAACTTAGTAAATGCTTTATTAAATTGATTAACTAATATTAAAGCATCTGGATGTTTCTTAGAAACTGCTGCATGTAAACTTACAGAACCAATGGCTTTATCCAATACTTGAAAATCTGCGGTTTGATGTTTATCAGAATTTTGAATCGTATTAAATCCAGCGATTTGTGGTGCAGCTACCAAATCTACCTCTTGCTTCTTCAAAGCGTCAAAACATGCTTCTATTGTTGCATAGGGTTTTATAAAAATTTGCTTGTCAGCCGCTAACTTTTCTAATTCTGTTGATACCATTTCTAGCGTAGTAGCTACTCGAAGTAACTTATACTTACGTTTTCTCTTACGCTTCTTCATAATAGATTCGATATCCTTTATATCGGAATCTGCATTTCGGAAAAATACTTGTAAGACTTTATACAATGGCTCAGAAAAATGGAATAATAGTTTAGTTTTATTCGATACCATCACAGGATAGCCAATATTGGCTTTTCCATAATATAATTGCGTCGCAATAATACGTCCATCAATATAATCTACACTGTTAGCTTGTCCCATTTCCTTCAATGTAGCCCCTATAATTTCCGTAAGTATTCCTCCTTTATGTATAGAAGGGTGACTAAAAGGAGCGTAGTCCTTATTAGCTCCTAATGTAAAGTTGGCAATAACAGATTGCGTTTTATCTTCTTTAGGTGGAATGATTAACTCTGTTCCAACTCTAAGAATGTTTTGATCTTTAACAGAAGGATTTGCTTTATATATTAGCTCTGTGTAGTCTGGGCTACCATAGAATTTTCTCGAAATTCTAGCAATATTATCCCCCAATTTTGATGTATATACTCTATCTTTTATAGTAACCTTTGTCGTGACTTTTCCTAATACATGACCATTAGGTAATTTTGCAGTCAAAGTGTATTCATCAGATTCTGTTACAGTAATGGTTTTCTCATTTCCACCTAGCAAGAATCCATTTTTTTGCCATTCAAAAATTACATTACCATTGTACCCCGTCAAATCAGCATTTAATTCGCCCTTATAAGTAAACTCAACATTTGTTCCTTCCAGAATTTCCAAAGAAGCTGTTGGCATTTCAATCGTTACATCAGCAACAGCAGCATCTGTACATTCTCCATCTTTAGTGGTAACAATGACACCGTATTTCCCTTCCTTCGTTACTTTTAAAGATTCTCCTTGATGTTCCAACACTTTTGAGTCTAATGTCCATTGAAAGGTAACATCTGCTTCATTCGCAACAGCCGTTAATACCCCTCCAGTAGGATCAAACGTCACTAAGTCTCCTTCTTTGAAAGAAACTTTTGCATTACAGATTTTTTCCTTTCTCAATCTGAATACAAACTGTCCGCCTTCGTGTCCTGTATTTTGTAAGTGACCAAAAACAGGCATATTCGGTGTATTAGCTGCTACAGGGAATTTAATCATATTGAACAAATCACTTGCATCAATAGCATCTTTCTCATTTTTCTTCAAAAACTTGATAATGTACTTTGAAAAAATAGAATGTTCTCCTTCTGCTCCATCCGGAACAGGTTCTAAGCCTCCTGCTGTGATAGCTTGTCTTGACAATAACTCATCTACTTGATTGTAATAAGTAGATGAACCATCATTTTTAATAAATAGAGAGGATGACTTAAATATAGTGCTGCTAAAGCAAGCATCTACCATCATTAATACGTGCTTACTTCTAGTCTTTCCTAATGCGTTTTTAACTTCTGTAGTTGAGACCAATTCATAACGCTCTTTGGTATTTGCTTCCACAGGTACCCAATATCCTTCACTCCCCAACAATAATCCATGTCCAGAGTAAAAAATCAATAGGTTATCTTCTTCAGACAATTCTGCTGTAATGTTATCAATTGTTTCAATAATGTTATTTCTCGTTGCTTTCTCGTTGTATAGCGTTGTTACATTTGAAAACCCGTATTTAGCAGTCAATAAGCCTTTAATTGCCTCTGCATCCCTAACAGGATTCTTCAAAGCACTCCATTCTTTTCCAGTGTAGTCATCTACTGCGATGAGTAATGCATGATAATTTTTAAGTGTAGAATTAGGCGTATTTGCCACAATATGAGAAGGAAACATTGCGAACAAACAGAATAAAACATAGGTGCCTAATAAGTAGAATTTAATTTTCATAGACTTTAGGATTTGATAAAATTAACAATCAAGGTTTAATTTATATATAACTTTATATTAATGCAAGTAATCATTAAAAATTATATACAATAATTTCTATGTATAAATCACAGATAACAAGTCATATAACTACCTTTTCAATTCCATGTTTGCACAATATAATCTCAAAACTGCTAATATTTGTAGTAAACTTTTTTATTACTATTCTAAATATCAATCATTTACAAAACTCCTGAAATTTTATTTAAAGTCAATATTACATAGTATTAATACATATATATGTATATATGATAACAATATAATCTAATTCAAATTTTTATTCAATAAAGTCAAAATTTAAAGATATTGACGATATTTTTAGAGGTTACTATACAAAGACCTATTGCATCCTAATTCTTTTTCTAATATTTTAATTTAAATTCTTTTTTGATTCCTCATTACTACCCGTACTATCTATGACTCAATAAAACTTCCCCCTGCTGAGAGATAATATTAACCTAAAAGGAGAGCATAATATCAATATCAAGCTTATCAATTTATATCTATCATGCATTGTTAAACTTTTCATAAATCCAATTTTTCAGACTTTTACCTATCCTACTTTTTTCAGCAACCGGTATCGAATATTTATTATTGTAGCTATTGTTAGGACTTTGGAAAAGTTTACTAAAAGTCATTGGTAATTGAAATGGTCATTACAAATTCAATCTAAATCGCAAAATATGACAGAATCACTATACCTTGTTTTTCCGAACTTTAATGGTTACAGTATGCCCTTGCTGGTGTTGGTCTTGCAAGCCTATATTTTTGCAGGGCTATTATTACATCGGTATGTCAAGAAAAAATATGTAGCGGATTTATTTTTGTCTTTACTGATTTTTGCCCTCGGTCATCATTGCTATGCTTATATTATTGGTTTTATGGATTGGTATGACACCTACCGCACCACCAAAATCAATTATTTCTTTTTTGATTTCTCTTTAGGCATTGGGCCATTGGTTTATTTCTATGTCAAAAGTATTACCACCCCTTATTTTAAATTTAAGCGACAAGATTACTGGCATTTTATCCCTGTAGTACTGTTTGTTGTCTATGGCATTTTTACGGGAATATATGATGCGATGCAGCCTGGGTTTGATAAGGTACAAAATGGTTATTGGGAAGAAAACATCAACTTTAAATATGTTTATCCTTTTGTCAATGTGATTGAATATTATTCTTTATTGCTCTATTATGCGTTTAGTATTCAACGCTTTATACAATATCGTAAACAACTCAAACATTATTTTTCAAATACCTATAATTTAGAATTGAATTGGCTACTTAGTTTTTTGGTAGTTTGGACGACTTTATTCCTATTTCATACGACGATGGAAGTGATTAATCTAGCCATCATGGATTTACACTGGCAGCAAAGTTATTGGAATTTCATTGCCAATGCTTTAGTAGGAATCTTTATCGGAGTAAAAGGATACTTTACCAATGTAAATCAACTTTATCAAATTACTTTTGAGGCTAAAAAGGATAAGGTAGAAGCTCCTAAAACCATTGAAAATCAAAACTATATGAATACTTGGAAGGGAAAAATCAAAAGCTATATGCTCCACCAAAAACCTCATTTAAATCCCGATTTAACGCTTTCTGAACTCGCCAAACAATTGAACTTAGGTACCAAACAATTATCTCAAATTATTAATACAGCTTTCAATCAAAATTTTAAGGATTTTATCAATAGCTACCGAGTAGAAGCGGTTAAAACCATGCTGGCTTCGGATAAGCAAAAGGAATTATCCTTATTGGGTATTGCCTACGAATGTGGATTTAATAGCAAAGCAACATTTAATCGGACATTTAAAAAATTCACTAATCGCACGCCTTCGGAGTTTTTAGCAGTGCGGTAATCAGTTCAAACCTATGAGGTTTTAAAAACCTCATAGGTTTAATATAGACTGTTCAGGAAATAAACTCATAATTCCTTCTTCACTAGCCTTACAAACCCCTCGTTCTGTAATCAACCCTGTAACTAATCGGGCAGGCGTTACATCAAAAGCATAATTCGCAGCAGGGCTTTCGGCAGGCGTTAATAGCACTTTTTTAACCTCGTTATCATGTAAGCCTTGAATGTATTGCACCTCTTCAGCCGAACGGGTTTCGATAGGAATTTCTTTTACGCCATCTCTCAACATCCAATCAATGGTAGAAGAAGGTAAGGCTACATAAAAAGGAACTTGATTATCGTGTGCGGCTAATGCTTTCAAGTAAGTACCGATTTTATTGGCGACATCGCCTGTTTTAGTCGTTCTATCCGTTCCCACAATCACCATATCGACTTGACCATGTTGCATCAGGTGTCCGCCTGCATTATCAGTAATTACAGTATGTGGTACGCCATGTTGTTGTAATTCAAAAGCGGTAATTCTAGCCCCTTGATTGCGAGGACGGGTTTCATCTACCCAAACATGTACATCTATGCCTTTATCAAAAGCCTGATAAATTGGAGCGGTTGCCGTACCATAATCTATGCACGCAATCCATCCTGCATTACAGTGCGTTAAAATATTTACCGTTTTCCCTTGTTTTGCTTGGCTCAGTTTTTCAATAATAGGTAAGCCAAATTCTCCAATTTTACGACATTCATCAATGCTATCTTGCTTAATGGCTTTTGCTTCTTCTAAAGTGATTACTATGGCTTCCGCTAAATTTTCAATCCCTTCTAATGTAGTCACAATTCTATCTACGGCATACGCTAAATTTACGGCGGTTGGTCTTGTGGCTTTGAGTTTTTCTACCAAATTAGGTAGTTCTGTTCTCCAATTGCTAGGCGACAATTCCATCAAACCCTTATATATTCCAAAAGCAGCCGTTACGCCAATTAAAGGGGCTCCTCTCACGTGCATTTCCTTAATCGCAATCGCAAAATCATCACTAGATTTTAAGTCTTCAAAAACCAATCGATGTGGTAAATACCGTTGGTCTATAATTTGAATCGTAGTTGGCTCTCCTTCTTTTTGCCATATTGTATGGTATGATTGTCCGTTTATTTTCATAGGATGTTGTTTGACTTTCGACTTTCGACTTTCGACTTTCGATAGAAATTTCAAATGTACTCAATATGTTATTTAGATAACGTAATATTTATGTTATTCCTACCTTAAATTTTATAATAACAACCTAAATTCGATTGTCGATTGTCGATTGTCGATTGTCGATTGTCGATTGTCGTAAATTATTTCTTCGCCTTTTCATAAGCTATGGTTAATTCCTCTGGTACAGGCACAACTCTTTTTCTATCAATATGATAAAAATAACCATACTGTTCGCCTGTAGTGTGTAGCTTTTCGCCTACCCAAATTTCAAAATTACATTGCCATTTTGCTCGTCCTAGATGCTGAATCCATACTTTTCCAATCGGACTATCGTGAATGGTAATTGGTCTTTTGTATTCTACAATTGTTTTTTGCAATACAGGTGAAATTCTTTGAGCCATAATCGTTTCAAAGGGAAGATATTTATCTAAAAAATAAGTTCTTAATTGCTCAAACCATTTGATATACACCGTATTACTGACGACAAACATTCCATCAATATCATAGGGAAATACCCGTATTGGGTGCTCTACTAAAAGTAATTTTTCCATTTTTTGAGTATTGAATATTGAAATTATAATATAGAAGTTGTTTAAAAACTCTTTAACAACTTCATAAACAATACC
>CAYLSF010000126.1:0-10979 GCA_964385675.1 uncultured Saprospiraceae bacterium | reverse complement strand
GCTCGGTTATCTTTTCAGGTGTTTGATCTGGATCCATATTGATAGAGTATATTGGAATATCCCAATTTCTAATATCTAAAACGGTTACGTCAGCATTGGTCATTAAGGAAGCCGTAAACTCTACTAACTGATAATTAATGGAATTAGCATGGTTACTTCCTGCAAAAGCGAGAATTCTTTTTTTCATAATATTGCACGATTTGTAAGTATCTAGAAGTCAGATCATTTCATTGTCAGAAGACAGAAGTCAGATGAAATTCATTTTAGTTATGATCGGTTTTCTGTCTTCTGACAGCGAAGCGGTCTGACTTCTGACCTCTTTCTGAATTTAGATTAATATTTCTATTGAAAACCTTTAGTGCAAAGTTGCAGGATAAGCCAGTCTTAAAAAATAAGGTATCTTAAAAAAAATTATTAAGGTAGTTTAACTTTTTGGTGTATTTAAACTTAGAACTCTTATTGATTTTAGTTTTTATAATAATTTCCGATAAAGTATTTAGAAGATTCAATTATGTAAAATGGTATCTCTTAGAGAGTGACCTTATTTCTTTTAGTGGAAAAGCTGTTCAAAATACGTTAAAAACAAAATACTGTCTGAGCCAGCGTTGGCTTGATGCACAAGCATCAAAAGGGAGGGGGCGAGTTTATTTTGTTTAGTATTTTGAACAGCTTTGTAGCGTTAAGAAAGAAATTATCCCGAAAACTTTCGGGATGATTTTTGGTTCTTTTCATCATGGAAAAGAACGAAGCATTTTCGATACTGTTGATTAAAGCCTAAGAGATATTTTTATGCTTATTAGCAATTTGCTTTCTAATGCTGCTTAAAAACTCCTTTGTAATTCCAAGGTAAGACGCTATCATATACTGTGGGAATTGTTGAGCAATTTCGGGGTAGTTTTGTAGAAAAGATAGATAGCGTTCTTTAGCGGTCAGCGCATGATTTCTAACGATTCTTTTGGACATATTACCATAAGCCGCTTGAATGATCAATCGAAAATATCGCTCTAATTTTGGAATCGTTTTATACAAATCTTCCATATCAGCATAGGCAATTTGAGCAACTGTAGTTTTGGCTAGACATTGTGTATTAAATTCAGCGGGCGTTTGAGTAGAAAAACTACAAATATCACCGACCCACCAATTTTCTATACCTAAAGCTACAACATGCTCTGTTCCATGGTTGTCCAAGTAAAACGTTCGAACTTTACCCGATAGAACAAAGGTTTGATACCTATAAATATCTCCTTCTTGTGCAATAAACTGTCCTTTTAGGTAGGTTCTTAATTTTAACTTAGATACCAAAAAATCTTGTTCTGCTGCTGTTAAGTCAATTTGTTGTTTGATATGTTGTAGGATTCCCTCAAATTTCATGCGGTTAAGTTACTATATTTTGAAGATAACTCAATTAGCTTTTAGCGAAAAACAACATACTCATATATCAATCTATCTTCTCAAAATATAAATAAATATACACTGCCATACCAAAGCTAGTCGCATCGGTAGAGGCTAAACGGTATCCCTTCTTTGCATATTTATCCAATTTCTCTTGAATATCCTTTTTTGAGTTTTTAGCAATGTGTTTACTATCTAAGGTTACTTTTGAATAATAAATCAAGGTTTCTACTTTGTAGTCTTTCATTTTACTGATTTTAATTGTTTATGCAAGATTTAATACGATGCTATCAAAATTGATTTCTTTTGTATGATATACGTCATTAGCCGTGTTTAAAATTAATTCAGCTAATGTTTTTCTTGCTAATTCTGAATCAACTTTGTGTTCAAGATAATAATTTCCTTCTGAATTTTGTGGTTGATTCCATGATAACTTATTCAAATTATTCTTCTGTTTCGTTGTTAGTGACATTTCTGTTTCCAAATAATTATCACTTACGGCTTCGCAATAGATTTCATAGTCCCCTTTGCTTGTTGCAAGTTGAATATAATAATCCGAATTAAGTCCAAATATGACAAAATTATCGTCCCCGCCTTCATAGAGTAATTGTTCGATTATTGATACAAGAATAATCCTATTTTTATAAAAAGTATTTGAGTCCATGTGATAAGATATTTGATGAGCTTACATATTATAAACTCTAGTTATAGGGTTCAATTATTCTCTACAAATTACAAGTTACAATCTATTAAAAAGTCGAATTCCGTAAATATTAGTTACATCAGTTTCTATCCCTGTTCTCATATTATTTACTCGATAATTCGTAACTTATAATGCCTATTTATACAGATAAGTATAGGTTTTTAAAGTAGTATTTTACAAATCGAACTAACACTAATCGACTAAATCAATCCCCTATTATGTAGAATTTTGTTTGCTCCCTAAAACCATTGTACTTTTATGGATAGATACTAATTGATCCAAATTTTATTTTTTATTTTAACTTAAATGAGATACACTATACTGAAAACTGTAGTAGTGATGGTTGTTTTGTCTGTAGTTTTTATGGCTCATACCGAGCAAATAAAAAACTATCCCGTAACGCTAGCAGATAAAAAAGCATCCGCACCGACCAAAGCTTTATACTACAACTTAAAACAAATCGCACCGACCAAAACCCTCTTTGGACATCAAGATGATTTAGCTTATGGTATTGGTTGGAAGGATGAAAAAGGTCGATCTGATATTAAAGATGTTTGCGGAGATTATCCTGCGGTGTATGGTTGGGATATAGGCTGGTTGGGAAAAGAGGAGATTAATTTGGATACGGTGAACTTTAAAAAAATGAGAAAATGGATGATAGAGGGCTATAAGCGAGGGGGTATCAATACGATAAGTTGGCATATTGATAATTTGGTAACAGGAGGCGGATCTTGGGACACCACGACTTGTGTGAAACATATTTTACCGAATGGAAAAGCACATGATATTTATAAACAACGTTTAGATGCTCTAGCGAAATTTTGTAAAAGCTTAAAAACAGGATGGTTTGGTAAACCGATTCCTGTGATTTTTAGACCCTTTCATGAGCATACAGGGAGTTGGTTTTGGTGGGGTAAGGGTAATACAACTGCAACAGATTACAAACAACTTTGGAAATTCACGGTGGATTATCTTAAAAATGAAAAAGATGTTCATAATCTTATTTACTGCTATGCTACAGACGTGGTAGGCTCAGTAGAACAATATTTAGAGTTTTATCCTGGCGATGATTATGTTGATATACTGGGAATTGATAATTATGCATTTGTAAAGGATAAAGTAGACATACCCAAAACGGTCAAATTGCTAGAAATGATAGTCAATTTAGCAGCAGAAAAAGGTAAAATTGCTGCCCTTACAGAAACAGGTCATGAGTCTGTTCCTATTGATAATTGGTGGACAGAAGTCCTTTTAAAATCTATTCAAGCGACTCCCAAAACTTCTAAAATTGCTTGGGTTCACCTTTGGCGAAATGCTTGGATTCCTCATCATTATACTCCCTATAAGGGACACCCTAGTGAAGCAAATTTTAAGCAATTTTATCAGGATAGCACGACTGTTTTTGAAAATGATTTGCCCGATATGTATAGATAAAGTGTTGAAGTATTGAAGTGTTAACGTATTTAAGTATGACGTCAACACCTCAACACCTCAACACTTCAACACTTCAACACAATGAATCTACACTGGATAGATATAGCGGTAATCGCCGCCTACTTGATACTCACCATTTTTATTGGTTTTTGGATTTCTAATCGAGCATCTCGCAATATGGAATCCTATTTTTTAGGGGGTAATGAAATTCCATGGTACGCCTTAGGACTATCAAATGCTTCTGGAATGTTTGATATTTCGGGGACAATGTGGATGGTTGGGTTGCTCTTTATTTATGGCTTAAAATCGGTTTGGATTCCGTGGCTGTGGCCGGTATTCAATCAGATTTTTATGATGATTTTTCTTTCGATTTGGCTGCGGCGTTCAGGCGTGATGACAGGAGCGGAATGGATAAAATTTCGATTTGGGGATGGAAAGGGCTCTCAGCTATCGCATGTAATTGTTGTCGTTTTTGCGGTAATAGTGGTCATTACTTATGTCGCTTATGGCTTTATTGGAATTGGAAAGTTTGCCGTAGTGTTTCTTCCATTTGAACTATCTGCCGACTCAACTACAAATGAAATTTATTACGGTCTGATTTTTACTTTTTTGACGGCTATTTATGTCATTAAAGGGGGAATGTATAGTGTCGTTTTTACGGAGGTCTTGCAGTATTTTATTATGACGGTAGCCAGTATTGCTATTGGAATTATTGCGATGCAACGAGTATCCCCCGAAATGCTTGCACAATTTATTCCAGCAGGTTGGACGGATATTTCTTTTGGCTGGACATTAGATTTGGATTGGTCAGCACTTATGGAAGGGGCGAATGCTAAAATAGCAGAAGATGGATGGGAATTATTTACGATTTTCTTTATGATGATATTACTGAAAGGTATTTTACAAAGTTTAGCAGGCCCTGCTCCGAATTATGATATGCAACGGGTTTTATCAACTCGCTCTCCTAAAGAAGCCGCTAAAATGAGTGGTTTTGTGAATTTGGTTTTACTTTTTCCCCGCTATATGTTGATAGCTGGATTGACCGTGTTGGCATTGGTCTTTTTTAGTGATGAACTCAACTCTATGGGAACGAATGTGGATTTTGAGCAGATTTTACCTTTTGCAATTAAAAACTTTGTTCCTGTGGGTTTAATGGGCGTATTAATTGCTGGATTATTGGCTGCCTTTATGTCCTCCTTTGCAGCGGCTGTCAATGCTGCACCTGCTTATTTGGTGAATGATATTTATAAAAAGTATATCAACTCCGATGCTTCTGATAAGACCTATGTCAATATGAGTTATCTCTCTTCGATTGCTGTGGTGGTCATTGGAACATTGTTCGGTTTGATGTTAGATTCGCTTAATAATATCATTGATTGGTTTGTGGGGGCATTATATGGTGGTTATACAGCGGCTAACCTCATTAAATGGTATTGGTGGCGCTTTAATGGATACGGATACTTTTGGGGTATGGTCGGTGGAATTTTAGCAGCGATGATTTTACCCTATGCTTTGCCTAATTTAACGGCATTAGAAGCCTTTCCAATTAATTTTGCGGTTTCCATAGTAGGTTGTTTATTGGGTAGTTTACTAACGCCACCTGATGATATGGAGGTCTTGAAAAAATTCTATTTAAAAACCCGTCCATGGGGATTTTGGAAACCTGTTTATCATGCCTTGAAAGCAGAACATCCAAATTTGGAAACCAATAAAGCCTTTGGGCGAGATATGTTTAATGTGGCTATTGGCATTATTTGGCAAACGGCATTAACGGCTGCACCGATTTTTATGATTATCCAATATTTCACACAAATGTGGATAGCTTTGGGTGTCGTAGCCGTTTGTACCGTGATATTAAAATTCAATTGGTACGATAAAATGGAGGATTATCCTGCTGATTTAAAAATAAAATAAATGAAGTCACCTTCGGCTAATTGTATGACCTGTCTGCCGACAGGCAGGTTGTGCCGATTCACTGATTGTATTTAAATATTATTCAATAATTAGCGAAGTGAAGTAACCAGCCGAAGGCGACTCAATTCTAATAGAACAATGACTGAAAAATTCAAACAAAAAATTAAAGCCTTACTGGAGGAATACGAAGCACTAGTTACTCAAAAAAACGAGCCAACGACTTCAACAAATGGTATTTATCAACGCTACAAAAATCCTGTGGTGACGGCAGCTCATACTCCTATTTTTTGGCGGTATGATTTGGATGAAACTACGAATCCGCATCTGATGGAGCGTCTAGGGATAAATGCTGCCTTTAATGCAGGAGCGATGTTGTGGAAGGGTAAATATATTTTGTGTGTTCGAGTGGAAGGTATTGATAGAAAATCTTTTTTCGCTATAGCGGAAAGTCCAAATGGGATTGATAATTTTAGATTTTGGGATTATCCAATTACGATGCCCGAAACGGATGAACCGGATACCAATATCTATGATATGCGATTGGTAGAACATGAAGATGGTTGGATTTATGGTCTATTTTGTACCGAGAGAAAAGATACTTCTAAAGATAACACTTCTTCTGCTATTGCTCAATGTGGTATTGCTCGTACCAAAGATTTAGTCAATTGGGAGCGTTTACCCGATTTAAAATCGCCTTCTGCACAGCAACGCAATGTGGTATTGCATCCCGAATTTGTAAATGGTCAATATGCGTTTTATACCCGTCCGCAAGATGGATTTATTGGTGTCGGAAGTGGCGGTGGAATTGGTTGGGGAACGTGTGCTAATATTTTAAATCCCGTTATTGATAAGGAAGTGGTTATTGATTCCCGTATTTATCATACCATTAAAGAGACTAAAAATGGACAAGGGCCTGCTCCGATTAAAACGGATAAAGGCTGGTTGCACCTAGCACATGGTGTTCGGAATACAGCGGCTGGATTGCGTTATACTTTATATGTTTTTATGACGGCATTGAATAATCCAACTCAAGTCATCTATGAACCGCAAGGTTATTTTCTTGCTCCTGAAGGCGAAGAACGTGTAGGTGATGTTTCTAATGTTGCTTTTGCAAATGGTTGGATTGTAAATAATAAGAATGAGGTATTTATCTACTATGCTTCATCTGATACTAAAATGCATGTAGCAACTTCTACCATTGAAAAATTGGTCGATTATGCAATAAATACCCCTGCGGATGGTTTGCGGTCAGCCGTTAGTGTAGAACAGCGTAAGGCTTTGATTGATAGGAATATGGAGGTATTGAAAGATTTCTGAATAATGAAGACCTATCGCATCTATTATACTGAATATTTTAAAAGCTAAACTTCCTGTACTACGTCTTTACTAGTACACAAGAAGCTATCAGAACGAAATTTGGGATTTGGGATTTGGGATTTGGGATTTGGGATTTGGGATTTGGGATTTACCATTCTCCTTAGTGATAAAAAAAGAATTTCGCTAATAACTCAAATCCCAAGCCACTACCCAAAAATCGCTCTTTCTTATTATTTAGCAATTGCTGTGTCCAATCCGTAAAACCTCCATCCCCTACTTCAAACCAATCTTCCTCTTTTTTAAGTTTAAACTTAAAACACATGGATTGATAATATCCTCGTCCCGCTACCCTACTGTCATCCTTTTCTATTACCACTCCTGAAAAAAGTCTTTTGAGTTTTTCTTCCAATCGTATATAAAGATGCTGACCTGCGTCTGTCAATGGGGTTAAACTGATTTTAATATCTTCTTCTTGCTGCCCCAACCCTTCTTTTGAAAACTGTATATAATATACCAAATGTTCTAATAAGGATTCGTATTCAAATTTAAAATTTCCAGTATCTCTTCCTGCTGTAGTCAGACATAAAATCGAAAAGTGAGCGGTATGATAAGACTCTTTCAAGGCTTGTGCTCTCGTATGTCTATGAATAGTGCATAATTTTACCATTGATGCATTTTTCGCATCCTTCTTTAAATACAATTGTCGCTGTCTTGCACTTTCTAATGCTAATACATTGGTGGCGTCAGCTACAACTTCTGTGTTTCTACTCGTACTGACCACCTTATTTTGATGAACAGTAGCTAATACGGAACAATTTCCAAGTGGAGTCAATGGCGATAATTCTAACAAATTTACCGTTTTTGGTAAATAAGCAAACGCTAATAATTTTAATTGTGCTAATGTTTTAGGATCCGCATAAGAAGGTTGCACAAAACGATTTGTCACATATTGTCGCAATAAATTAGCTGGAGAATTTTTCGCAGCTTTTTGATGATACACCTCTAACATAATTGATTGTAAATCAGTAGGAGTAAGGGTATTTGCTAATACTTCTATTAACTCTTCATTACCAATCTTTTTTAAAATTGATGTGACAATTGATGACTTCATAAGATTAATTTAATGACGATAACGTTGAAATTGGATTAACCGTTTCACAGGTACATATTTTATTTTAAAATAACATCTGTTTACACGTCACAAATCTACTAAGATTGAGTCTTAGAACCAAAAGCAAACCAAAATCCCAAATTGGGATAAAGTACAATTATCAAAAAATACTATTCGATTCATTATCAACGATTTATAAAAAACTGAATCGGATGGCACAGGTGTTGCCTATATAAAAGTGTATTTAATTATTAAAACTTAAAAAACTTAACAACATGAAAAATTTAGCAATTATCATCGTAATTATCATCACTGCAACTATTAATGTAACAGCGAACGGTTCTAACACAAACGATAATAACGACGACAAGAAAAAAGCTAAGACTGAAAAAGCTACAATGGATAATACAGAAGTATCCGCAAGAAGTTCTGCATCAAATGCAGTTGTAGGTGCTTTTGGAGAATTTGTAGTCATTGAGGAATCTAAAAAAATTGATAATAAAATAGGAAACGGTTTCTACAGAAAAGCAAAGCAATTACCAACTGACTTTACAGGATACGCTGTACAAATCATGACTTCTATGGAAGCATTGGATGTAAATGATCCTTTGTTCGCTGAGTTTGGTAACTTATTGGTAGAGGAAACTTTAAATCCTAAATTCAGCTATGTAGTAGGTAAATTCAATACTAAAGACGGTGCTCAACAGTATGTAGATACTATTTTAGCAAATCGCTACCCAAAT
Source organism: uncultured Saprospiraceae bacterium (assembly GCA_964385675.1). Lineage (GTDB taxonomy): Bacteria > Bacteroidota > Bacteroidia > Chitinophagales > Saprospiraceae > CAYLSF01. Next base: position 2,365 of record CAYLSF010000126.1, on the reverse strand, counting down.
GCAAAAGTTTTGAAATACAAAGAAGGAACTAGAGTTAAAGTAAAATAAGAAATTAAGAGAGCATTTAAATGATACACATAAATTGCTAAAAAAATTTTCAGAGTTAAGCATTAAAGTTTTATTGGGAATTATTTATTCTGAATCTCTGCCTTCACAGGCAGAGATTTTTTATTGGGCTAAGCTAGTTTTCCGCTTTAGTAATGGTCAGAACATAACTTACCCCATTACATTCAATAAAAACCTCTCCTATTCCTTTATACTTTTCTATACACAATCGTTGCTAAAAAATTAATGGCATTAAAAAACGTCACAAATTTGGGCATCAAATTCCCAATTTGAAACACTAGAAACGAGCTAACAAATATATTTAAAATTGATAATCAGTCACTTAAAACAAATGGCATATCAATTGCCCAATAATAAGTGTGTGCATAATTACGAGAAAATTAAAATAATGAACAAGCAAATCCATCTAAAAATAACTTTTTGGTTAATTATCTTCCTTTCCATTTCCACTATCACTACAGCTTTTCATGGAAATGATGATGAACGCAAAAAGTCTGAGAAAACAACTACAAAGAAAACGGGAGCTTTTGGAGAACCTGTAGAACGTACAGGTACTATCAATAATGCTGTAAAAGGTCAATATAGAACAGCAAAGAAAATTGACGCTAACTTTTCAGGTTATGTGATTCAAATTAAAAGTTCAATGGATAAGTTAGATGTAAATGATAAAATTTTTGCTGAGTTTGGACAGATATTGGTAGAGGAAAATAGTAATCCTCGTTATATCTATTTTGTAGGACAATTTAAATCAAAGTCACACGCTATTACCTATTTAAATAATATAATAGGTGAGCGATATAAAGACACAAAAATCATTCAATTTATTGATGGGAAAAGAACCTAAATAAATTTTATAAATTAGAAAAGTCACTTACATAAATACAATAATGACTTAAAAGATATTGAGTTTTACTGGGAATTGTTTATTGTTTTAGTCCTGTTAGAATTTCTAGCAGGGCTATTTTTTTGGTGGAGACCAAAGTATTCAAAATTCCTTTCTTATTGCTACTAATGGAATACACAAAAGTATGATTGAAGGAATATTCACAACAATTACATTAAAATAAGCCTGATGCCATAAACTCAAGGTAGTATCTAAGACAAACCATAAGAAAATGGCTAAAGTGATGGCTTGGTACGCCCATTTTTCACGATTTATTAGAGAATACTTTACAATGAAATACATCAACAAAAAATATCCTGCATCAGTAGTTCCAAAAGGTACTAACAAAAAAGACTTTATCTTTTCTGCATCACTTGGAAGTACATCTTGTTAAAACAGTGCTTGTGCTGCTAATCCGTCATACCAACCTAGTGGAACAAAACTTCCCCAAATTGCCCAAAACACACCTTGCAGACTAAAGAAAATACTTGCCCAGGTTAAGTATTTAATCCAAAAGTTAAAATTTATCATTTGAATTATCTTTGAAATATTGGCGTTCTACTCACTACAAACCGCAGAAACTTCTATTTCCACCAATAACTTGTCATCAATCAGTTTACTAACTTCTACCATAGTAGCAGCAGGCTTAATCGTTTTAAAAAACTCACCATGTGCTTTGCCAATGACTTCCCATTGACTAATGTCAGTAACAAACATTCTTGTACGAATCACATCACTCAAAGATGCTCCAGCTTCTTGCAATGCTTTTTCAATTTTTCCCAAAATGAATTTAGTTTGAGTATATGCATCCCCTTCTCCAATAATTGTCTCTCCGTCTACAGCGGTTGTGCCAGCTACTTCTATAACATTTCCAATTCGGACGGCTCTGGAGTAACCTACTACATCTTCCCAGCTTGCTCCAGATGATATATTTTGACGGTTTTTCATATTGTTATAATTAAAATATGTATATTGCATAGTATCAAATTAACGCTTTCAACCTTAATCTCATGACCATGAAAAAAGCATTACCAGCAAAATCGTTTTATATTTATGTCTTATTGATTTTTGGAATGAGTTGTAGTCCTAAAATAGCGAATCAAGAGTACAAACAACTACAATACGAAAATCAACAACTACAGCAACGCCTTTCTATGGCTAATAACAAATTAGAGAAGGTTTTGCATGATAATAATCCTAAAAATATCAAGCGAGATAGTTTTAATGTTCAAAAGTATAGGATTTTACAAGCCAAATATGATCAACTCTTCGTCAGATATCGCAAGGCTACTTTTAGAACTAAAGGTGTTTCAGATTGTAACCATTTAGAGCAAAAAATCCGTACTTTACAAAATCAATTTGACTCACTCGCCAATGTTATACAAAATATGCACCGCTTGAAAGTATCCGACAAAG
>CAYLSF010000125.1:0-10997 GCA_964385675.1 uncultured Saprospiraceae bacterium | reverse complement strand
AGAGTTGCTGTGTACGCCATTTTAAAAACAAAAAGGCTGCTGTCCCTAATAAAGATAAAACGAATAAGACGAACCACCACTGTAAATAAAAAGGTCTTAATACCTGTATGGTATAAGTTAACGTATTTGCAGCTTCTTGCTGTTGACCATTTTGAGCTTTAATTTCTAAAGTATGTGTACCATAAGGTAAGCCACTAATACTCAATTCAGCATTGGTAGTTGTTTGCCAATCGTATAATCCCTTAATACGATACTGAAAAGTAGCTCCATCCTCATAATCTAGTAAGGCCAGTTGGAGTTTAAAAAATTGTTCATTTGGATGGAGAAGAATAGTATTAGTTTGATTTAGCTGATGGGTTAAATCTTCAAACTGTTTCGTTTCAGCTGAAAACTGTTGGTAGCTTTTGACGACGAGTGATGCCGTATTGGTCTGTTCTCTAGTATTTTTAAAATGTTTAGGATGAAATTGGTTGACACCACTTAGTCCCCCAAAATATAGGCTTCCATTTTCTGCTTTAAAGTGAGCAATTCGATTAAACTCATTGTGTAATAAACCATTTTCCGTAAAAAAGCTTATTATTTTACCTGTTCGTTTGTCCAATTGCATCAACCCATTGTTACTACTAATCCAAAGGTAATCGTAATCATCCTCATAAATCGCATGAAGGGCGTTGGAGGAGAGTCCATTTTCAATCTTATATTGCTGAACATCAACCGTGGGTTGCCACCGAATTAAACCGCCATCTCCTGTTGCCAACCATATAACATTATCTGTATCTTCATATAAATGATGAAAATCCTTAGCCGGTAGGAAATATTCTGCTGTTTGTTCATTGTTGTATAAAGCAATAAATCTACCGTCATTATCCACTATATAAAGTCCTTGATTTGTGCAAAGCCAGACGGTGTTTTTATCTCGTTGTTCAATCCAATAAACATCAAGATGTTCCAGCGGATTTTGATTGTATTGATGCTTAAGTTGTAAGGTTTTATTTGTACTGTCTGGATGTATCGCATATATTTCACCCTTATTTCCAAATGCCCAAATTTCTCCATTAATGTTTTCAAAAATAGACCAACCCTGTATATCTCCAGCTAGATTATAGTTCGTGATTTTACCTGATGTTAGATGTTCTTGACGCAGCTTACCTTTATAAAAGTACCATAAATGATTGGAGGCATCTTTCATAAAAGTGGTAAATAAGACTTTATCATGTCCTTCTTTCGTTAGATTGTCGTTTCCATCTTGTCTAACAATTCCAGCAATAGTTGCCATCCAAAGTCGTTCATCTTGTGCTACATGAATTCCTCTTGTGGAGTTATCAAACTCATTATCAAAAAACTTATAGGTTTTAAAATGATTAGGTGTTAAGGTAATTTTGACTAGACCTTCCCTTTTATTACTATACCAGGTATCCGTACCATCAAATAGGAAAGGGATTTTTAAAAAATCAAACTGCTCTTTTTTTTCAAAAATAACTTTATTCGCAGTATTGATAGCCCTTAGTTTTTCAAAGTTTTTTACCCAAAATAGTTGTTGTGTTTCATTCCAAGACACTTGATCTACCTGTGTTGTTTTTCTCTTGGATGGATTGAGTCGATTTAAATTTTTATCAAATTGACGATAAGCATTGAGGTGGTAGCCCCCCATCACATTGTAGGTTTCTTGTAGTTTAATATATTTTGTTTGATTGTTTTCGTTGATAGGAATGACTAAATCTGCTCCTCTCTTTTTAATAATTTTACCTAAATGATTTATTTTATAAATAGACCATTTAGGACCATCTGAACCTGTATTAAATGCACCTTGAATGAGTAATTCACGATTATTATTAAGTAGGAGTATATCCGAAATTTGATTGACCGTCTTCGGAAGCGTAATCGTAGTAAAACCCTCTTCTGTATAAAAATAGCCTTTGCGGTTATGAGGTGTGAATATAAAAATAGAACCATCTGCTAGTTGTTGAACAAATCTAATGTCTTTAACCTTAAAAGGTAAATTTACTCCAAAACGTTCTTCTAAGGTTGTCCACTCCCCTGTGTAAGTATTGTATAAGTTAAACTCAGGAGAACTATAACTACCTTCAAAGGTTTTTTGAGGATTAAACAACCACAAAAAACCAGCTTTATCCTCCATGATTATCAAAACCCTTTGAAGGGTCATTTTAGATTCATTGGATGTATTAAATTGCTTAAAAGTCTGTCCATCAAATCTATCCAAACCATTTTCTGTACCTATCCAGATAAAACCTTGGCTATCTTTATGTAAGGCATATACCTTATCCGAAGATAATCCATCCTTTGTCGTATAAGTACGTTCAGAAGGGATATAACTACTTTGAGCAGCTAGCAATAAAGAGAGAAGGATAAATACAAAAGTTAGTGCTGACTTCATTGGTCAATTGCATTTTCTAAACACAACACTAAATTAGGCTTCACGGTTAACGGTGGACGGTAAGCCTGTCCCGTACTTGATACGGGAGTGAACTGTTTTCGTAATAAAGTGAAATAAAATCATTTACAACTAATTGATTATCAAAACTGCCCATCCCAATAGCTATCGAGATTACGTGGTTAGCCTTAAATTAGGCTAATTTATAATTAAATTGTAAAACACCTATTTAAGAATAGTTTATTTACTAACCGAAATTTATCTTAAATATTATCAAGGGTATCTTCTTACAAAGAAATCAATTCATTAAGCCATTGCCATCTCTCGGTTATATTTTCGGCGATAGGCTAAAGGGGATAAACCTGTATATTTTTTAAAGGTTTTTCTAAATGCCTTCTCATCCATATAGCCTACATTATACATGACTTCATTAATGCTTTGGGTAGAGGTTTCAAAACTTTTTTTGGCGACTTCTACTTTGACTCGTTGTATATATTCAAATGGTGTGTTTTGAGTTGCTTTTTTAAACCGTCTAATAAAATTACGGGTACTAATAGCAAATTTTTTAGCTAATGCTTCTACATTGAATTTGTCCTCAAAATGCTCTTCAATGTATAGCTGCACAGCCTTAATGGTTTCATCTCCGTGTTCTTTTTGACCACTAAAAATAACAAATTGATTTTGACTGATTCGGTCGAAATCAATCTCTGACATTTTGGAACACCATATCGCTACTTCTCTTCCATAATATTTTTCAATTAGATAAATGACCATATTTAAAAAGGAATAGGCCCCTCCGCTGGAATAAATCCCATTATCTTCACTAATTATCTTATCTGGATGGAGGTTAATTTTGTCATATTTTTTGGCGAACTGCTGATGAACCGCCCAATGTGTTGTGCAAGACTTACCATTTAATAAACCCGTTTCGGCAAGAATAAATGCACTTCTACACAAACTGACGATTTGACTTCCATGAGTAATCCGCTGCTTTTTTATCCAATCAATAAGTGCTTTATTTTTACCAAGAGCAGTTTCAATATCGCCTGTAATAGAAGTAATAATAATGACATCGGTCTTTTGTATTTCCTCTATAATTTTGGTGGGAGTTACATTAAAAAATTTATGACAGGTAATCGGAGCTTTAGTTTTAGCCACCAAATCTATATCAAAGGCATTATCTTGACGGAGACCAATGCGTTTGGCATAACTATTTGCCATATTGAATAAATTGAGTGTTGCGACTATTGTATCTAAAATTAATGTTCCTTCTGGTATCACTATACTTAGATGCTTCATGGTAAATTTTTCAACAAAAGTAACTATTTAACTTGGCAAAATCAACCCTTTAACTTGGCAGTAATGACACCTTCATGTTGTTTAATAGTGCCATATCTTTGTAGTGTCAATTAATTAAAAACAAATTTTAAATTTACAAAAATGAAAAATCAAGAGATTGCAGTAGTTTACAAATGGACAGCTAAAGTAGGTAAAGCCGCAGCACTTCAAGCAATTTATAATACAGTATCTAAAGAGATGGAAGCCACAGAACCAAATGCTTTAAAGGTAGATTGCTATTTTGAGGATAGTACAAATACATTAGTGGTTTATGATTTATTTAAGGATGGTGCAGCATTGGGGCAACATTTAGGCACAACGGCTGCTGGACACTTCCCGGAGTTACTCCAAATTGCTATACCTGGGCCTTTTCTATTTTTAGGGAATGTACCTGAAGAGTTGAAGCAAGCTGCTATAGGCATGGGGTTAGATGCGACTTTTGCACCTCGTATCTTTGGTTTTGAAAGAAACTAGGGGGGATAGTTAGTAGTTCATGTTCAATTATGTCGAGTGAACTGTGCTCGTCCGCTAAATTTTAATGATAGTCACAGCTTCTAATTAATATTGGAACCTGTGACTTATCACTAAAAAAATAAAAACGCTTTCAATACACCCCATTTGAATTACGAATTTTACCGCCATTCAATAAGACAAAAAGTCGCATAGAAAAATCCAATGGTTGAATGGCATCCCAGTGTTCCACAATTTTACCATTTTCAATTTTCCATGTATCTATAATATTTAACCCTTTGGTATCATCACCTCGATGTTTCTTTTTAATTGTTGCATGAGAGTGAAAGATAACATAGTTGCCATCTGCATAAATATGTTTAACATCATAAGTGTATTCAGGGTAGGTTTTAGCAAAGTTTTTAACGGTGTCAATCACACCTGCTATACCATTGGTAATATTTCTATTGTGCTGAAGGTATAAGCCATTATTATACTTCTCCTGCACATAGTCAAAATCATGATTGTTCATTAAGTGCTGAACGAAATCTGTAATCAATGTTACATTTTGTGTCTCTTCTGCCGACCAACTAGCTTTTTTTAAAGCGGCTAAATTGATTTTTAATATCTCCATTGTTTTATAAGTTTTGATTAATTTAACCTAAGTTCTAAATAAGAACTCAAATGTATAAAAATCTTAGTTCTATTTCAAGACTTAGATTATTTTTTTTAAATTTGTCCATGGAAATATTGGATATAAAAGAATTTGACACTCAAAATTGCCCAATTTTTAGAAGTGTGCGTGAGGTTGGAGATTATTGGATGATGCTGATTATAAGAGAGGCATTTATGGGAAAAACTCGATTTGCTGATTTCCAAAACACCTTAAATATTTCAAAATCGGTATTGACCAAAAAGATAAAGCAGTTGGTTGAAAAAGAAATTTTGACCAAGCAGGCTTATCAGGAACCCAATCAACGAAAACGATTTGAATATCTTTTGACACAAAAAGGAAGAGATTTATATCTTATCATTATGGCACTCATGCAATGGGGGAATAAATATTTAATAGATGAAACGGGAGACAGGATGAAGATGATTGACCGTCAAAATCAATCTGACCTATCATTAGCGTTTGTTAATGAAGAAGGAGAGATTATGACTCGGGAACGACTTCAGTTGTTATTATATAAGTGATTATTTAGGAGCGTTTGCCCCAATACTTTAAATGGTAATCCTGTATTTGTGAAGCTATGGTTAGCCGCCTACATTTTATCGGAAGTCTAGATTTCTTCAAAGACTTAGTTTTACATTTTAGAACTAGTCATACCAACTTACACCCCTACAAACCACATATTGATCAGCCCCTTGCCTTTGGCATTGATTTGCCCTCGGTTTTCAAATAAAATGGCTGGCACGTCTTTAATAAGTTCGTAGGTGGATTGACTGATATTGATTCTTCCTGCTTCGCCATTGGATTCAATTCGACTTGCTGTATTGACGGTGTCCCCAAATAAATCGTAAGCAAATTTCTTTTTACCCACAACTCCTGCCACTACCGGTCCCGAGTGAATCCCTACTCGCATTTTCCATTGAATCTTGCTTTGTTTATTACGCTCGTCAAGGTAATTCAGCATTTCATGAGCAGCACGAACGCACCTTATCGCATGATTGGGATTTTCTTCGGGCAGTCCACAGGCTGCCATGTACGCATCTCCGATCGTTTCAATTTTTTCAATTTGAAAGGTTTCCATGATATCATCAAAATGGCTAAAAATATCATTCAACTCTTGCACTAAGACTCTAGCAGGTATGGTAGCAACTAAAGCGGTAAACCCTTGAAAATCTGTAAAAAGAATCGTAACATTTTCATATTTTCTGGTGGTCGCTTTGCCAGTATCTTTAAGTTCTGTTGCAATCTGTGCCGGTAAAATATTTAGAAGTAAATTATCAGACTTCTTCTTCTCCAAGTCGATTTCTTCTCGCTGTTGTTGTATTGCGATATTTTTTTCAGTAAGCTGCCGATTAAGTCTTTGGGTATAAATCAATCCGACTAAAATAGTGAGTAAGACTAAAGTCATCAATCCTCCAATACCATAAAGGAAGTTTTCTCGTTCCCGTTGTTTCTGTAACTCTAAGGCACTAATTTCATTATCTCGAAGCAAAATTTTCTTTTCATTTTGCTCTCGTAGGAGTAGTCCTTCCTTATTTTTAAGTTCTAATTGTTGGAGTTGTTCTTTTTGCTGAAGGGCAGCTACTTCTTGTTCTTGTTGTGACGTTAATAGTTTTTGGCGGGTGAGTTCCAATTGTTGAAGGGCTCGTTTTGCTTCTGAATCTTTAATCCGCAATTTACTGGCTTGTAATTCATTATCCTTTTGGAGGATTTCCTTTTCTTTTTGCTCCGTTAATAGTTGAGCTTCTTTATTTTGAAATGCTAGGGCTTGATTCTCTGCTTTTGTTTTTAATTGAGCAATTTCTAAGTTTTTCACATCCTCATTAATAAGGAATAGTTTAACCTGCTTTTCTATTCTTTCCAGATTGATTTGTTGTTGTAACAATTGTTGTTGACGAATCTTCTCTTGCAAGGCAAAAGAATCCCTCAATGTTAAGTGTTTTTGATAATATTCCAATGCGTCCTCATATTCATATAAGGCAGAATGAATTAAGGCGGATGTATAATAAGCATCAATCAATAGTTCCTGGTTTTTATTCGACATCGCCGTTGCTTTAGCTTGATCCGCATGAATCATGGCATTGTGTAAATCTTTATTTTGAAAATAAATGGTGGCTAATAGCTGATCAATTTCTTCTAAGGTATTTGGTGCATATCGCTTTTTCAATTTCCTTGCTTCTAGTATATGCTCAATGCTATTCGCAAACTGCCCTAAATTATAGTAAGCAATACCAATATTGGTATGTAAGATGGTTTGAGTCGCTAAGTCTTCTGCTTGAACTAAACGCAATGCTTTTTCAAAAGTGGAAATGGATAGTTGGTATTGTTTGAGTTGGTTATAGCTATACCCAATATTGTTATATACCAATAGTTGCTCTTCATTCGGACGACGATGTGTTGTCATTAATTGCTCAATTTGCAAGTAATAATCCAACGCTTTATCATAATCACTGTTCGCTCTGTAGGCTTTTGCTATATCCTGCAAGGTATTGATTTGTCCGTTTACATTACCGCCTGTTTCTTTTTGTTGTAATATTAGTTTATAATAATAAGCTGCACTATCAGGTTTGGCGAGTTCGGTGTAGGTTAATGCTATTTTTTCTTGTATGGATTGCTCGGTTTTTGGGCTATTTCCAACTGTTTGAACGGCTTGTAAATAATAGGGTAGGGCTTGTTGATTTAATGCTTCCTCACGGTAAATATCTGCAATAGCGATACAGGTTTTAGTTAAATAAGGATGTGTATCCTCTTGCTGTATCCTATCATACACTTGTAGCCAATATCCTAATATTGTTCCTTTGGATTGAGTTGTATCTTGTTGATTCTCCGCCAAACGAATGAGTTCTTCCACATCGTTTGATTGCGTCCAAACGACAAGGGGAAGACTAATCCAAAAAATAATGAAAGTTAGTTTTTTGAACATACCTTATTACTATTTAGAAGTCAGTCCCAATAATTATCGGGAGCTTCGCTGTCAGAAGACAGAAGTCAGATGATTTTTATAAAAACACCTTTTTTCTAACTGCTGACACTTGTCCTCGACTTTATTGAGGAATAAGATGATTTGATTGCTGACTTCTATCCAAATAGTTGCTATATTGTCAAATATAATTCTAATCTAGCTGATAATTAAGTCCTGCTCTTATAAATCGCTTCGATTGAGGGGTATAAATCATTGCATCCAGATTTTCATACCCATCAATGCCTGCATATTCTTGATTAAATACATTGTTCACTTTTAGAAAAGCGAAAAGATTTTTGTTGAACTGATAATTCATTTTAATATCAAGTGTATAATATCCCGCATGCCTTACGGCTCTATCCGGTTGCCCATCTCGAATTTGAAATAGAATGGCATTGCGAGGCCAGCTACTAGAAAGAAAGCTATTTTCAAAGAGCAATCGTACGTTATCGACGGGCGTGAACTCTAGATCAATTTGCCCAATCCAGTTGGGTTGACCTCCTATCCCATTTAATTCTATAATCCTTTCTTCAAGTAACGGCAAAGAGATAATGGTAAACACCTCTCTTCCTCTGCTATATTGTAAATTGATATTCGCATTCAGTCCAATTGATTCTATGAGGTTGGTTAATCGAAGATTACTTTGAAGTCCAGCAAATTCTATTAAAGCGTTTTCGTCATTAAAATAACCTGTTGTAAATTTTCTACTATTACTATCAGGACGAATGCCAAAACTCGTAAAATTAGTGGTACGAGTATAAAATATGGAAGCATCCAAATACGCCTTATTTCCAATATTCCAGCGGCAGCCTATCTCTCCACTATACGTTTCTTCTGGACTTAAATCAACACCTGTATCTAAAAAATCAGGTTGATTCATCGGATCAATAATAAAAGTATTAGCCGAATAATAATTAGGTATAAATCGGTAAGATCGACCCGCAGATGCCCTAAGACTAAATTGCGGTAACCAATTATATTGTAACGCTACTCTAGGATTAAAAACGGGTGCACTTAAAGTTAAAAAATCTGCTCGCCGTCTAAGCGTCTGAAGTCCGATAATAGCATTCCATTTGTCAAAGTTTAAGTAAGCCTCTAGGAAAAAACTAAAATCAATAAAGCCTGTAATTTCTGAGCTGACAAACGGATTGGCTAGCGGGTCTTCTAAAGACAGAAGCGGAGCTGTATTAAAATTTAATAAAGGTCTGCCTCGCCCCGCTTGTAGATCAAATCCTCCAGCCAATTCTATATTTTTATTAAAGGTATAGCTAAAGAGAACTTGTGCATTGAACTCCGTAGAAGAAGCATAACTATAGCGATCATTTGAGAAATATCGTTCATCCACCACATTACGGATAGAATCATTAGGAATAACACCAGTTAATGCGATTTGGTGTACTGGATTTAGGATGGGCATGACATAAGAGAAAGAACTTCGTTCATCTGTTCTGTACCAAAGTGTACCGACTCCTGCTTTAAGTCGAAATTTCTGAAATGTCTTTTCAAAATTGAGTTGAATACCTGAAATATCTTCTCCAAAAAAATTGAGGGGTTTGGAATACGATACCGCCAACGGACTCAATCCTAAAGAACTATGATCTTGTCGAGATAATCGAAACGTTAAAAGTTGCCACTCTTTATATTGAAGTTCAAATCCTAGTGAATTGCTTAGGTGTGGCAGTTTATCTAGCCTAGGTGTTTCCCTTGTGCCTTGATAATTAGAATGATTGACATAAGAAGTATCTACTAAATCTAGGAGGTCTTGATAAACTGCAGGATTATACAATCTTGCTTCATCATACTTGATACGGCGATCATCCATAGTGGTATAATTACCAAAGGCTTTAAACGTAAGGACATTGTTACCTTTCCCTGTTTTTCCGCCAAACATAATATCTAAACTACGAAACTCATCCACACCCACTTCCAAATTCGATTGAACATATACAGGACGTTCCGTTTCTTTTAATATAATATTAATCACCCCCGCAGAAGCATCTGCTCCGTATAACGTAGCAGCAGGGCCATAAATAATTTCAATACGCTCCGCTTGACGGATAGGCAATTGTGCGCCTATTGGCATTCCACTCACTAAAAATGGACGAATCGGAACATCGTTAATGAGTATTTTGGTATAGGTATTGCCTTGCAATCCTCGCATCATAAAGGATTCCCCTTCAAGGGCAGACGCAGGTTGAGACACTCGTATGCCTGGTAATTTTTTTAAGACATCTACCAATGTTAAATATCCATTTCTACGAATTTCTTCCCCTGTGATGACATAGATGGTAAAGGGTAAATCGCCAATCTCTTTTTCTGAGCGACTTCCAGAAATCACCTTTGTGGTATTCGATAATATTTCGGTGGTCTTGATGTCTTTCCATCCCAATTTTTCTAATTGGAGTTTTAAGGGGTCATTCTGCTGTGCATTTAAAAAAATAGCATTTAGCAGAACAAATAGCAAAATAGGATACCCCTTAGGAATCGTGTAAAACTTAATAAGCATATTTTTCTACTTAGTTATTGGGTAAATAATAAATCTACAGTAAAGTAAGCAGAATTGAATATAGTACCTAAGATTAAGTTAGGAAAATATTTTAGGCATAGACAATATATAAATCATAAATCTATTAAGAAATCTGACAAAATATTAGGTATTCTACTTAGTCCTATAATTTTAAAAATTAGCGTACCTATTAGTACACCACCGAATACAATAATTACATAACCATTGTGCATATCAAGAACTGAAAGTATAAGAAAGGATAAAATCATTAATCCACAGTCACCAATTTCTTTACTGTCTCCCCAATTTTTACAAAATACGTTCCACCTGCTAGGTTGGTGACTGGTATATTTGTGATGGAGGCTTGATGATTAATTTGCTTTACTATTTGTCCTTTTACATTAAAGACTCGAATTATTTCGCCTATGGAATTAGAGGCTTCTACATTAAAGTAATCCGTCGTTGGATTGGGAAAGATTTTGACATTAACCGCCGATGTTGTATTCAATTTATCAATAGTGATTAAAATGACATTAGTATATTCATATTCCCCATCCAAATCCACTTGTTTTAGGCGATAATAATTTTCGCCAATCGCTGGATTTCGATGTAAAAAGTCATAGTCCCGATAGCTATCGGATTAGCGTCAAGGAGATAGTAATAAGTTTTTTAGTTG